>DATNLV010000657.1:0-13566 GCA_035602665.1 Bryobacteraceae bacterium
TGTCCCGCCCGTACTTCGAGTCGCGGGGATTTACGGGCGGCCTGAAGTGGTTTGTGTCGAACACTTTCCACTGGCCTTTGCCGCGACCGACCGCCAGGATGAGCGCGAGCATCTCACGAGGCCCCTGGAAGTAGGACACGCGAATCGAATGAATACCGCCCGCCAGATCGACCTTTCCGTACTCGGTCACGGGCGAGTGGGTGCCGTCGTTGTTGATCACCACCTTCTCGTCTATGTACAGCCGGGAACCGTCGTCGGAGAGCAGCGCGAAATCATACCGGCCCGGCTCCTCGATCCAGAACTTGCCTTTGTAGTCGATCGCAAACCACTCAAAGTGGTTGGTAACGCCGGGAAACCCCTTGGTGAAGCTCTGGGGAGGGACGTTCAGGGAGGTGGTGTAGATGGCGCCGACGGGCTTTAGCTTTTCGAAATCCGGGAGCTGCCAGCTGCCGGGCCGGAGGAAGTAGATTTCGCCACGCAGTCCTGACGGGTTGACCACCGTGGTTCCGAAGGTGGTGGCTGGCTCACCCGCCTGGTTGAGCTTCTCGTCCTGGCCGCGTGTGCTGACGGCCAGAAGACAGGACGCGGCAAGCCAGAAGGCAAATCGCTCGGCGCGGAGCATTTCGTCCCCGCCAAGTATACACCGGTCCGGTGCGGGTAAACAGGCCTTAAAAGCACCGAACCGCGACCGGTCAGGAAGCCGCCATTCAACCGGCTGCGCGGGTGGCCTCGACAGGGATCTTGAGATCGAGGCCGAAGTCCTTCTTCACGCGCGCGCGAAAAGCCTCGGCATCGAGCGTATTGAACTCGATCCACTCTTCATCCGTCATCGCGGCGCGCCAGGCCAGAAACGGCGCGGCGTCCGGGCCGGCGGGATGCCGGAGTTTCCAGGTGCCGCTTTCGATGACGTCTCGAATGACCGTGGCCACGACGGAGGGCGGCGTCCCATGCTCGAGCGATGCCTGGAACAGCGCGGACATGAGGCGTCCCTGATGGTAGGGCGACGGATGCGGGTCGTCGAGGGCGCGCGCCATCGGCGTGTCGATGATTCCGGGCTCGACGAGGGCGACCCGCACGCCAAACGGCTTCATCTCCTGCGCCAGCGCTTCGCTGAGAGCCTCCAACGCGAATTTCGTTGCCGCATAGGCGCCCAGCGGCGTGGACGCGATCTTGCCCGCCACCGAAGTCACATTGACGATGCAGCCGCTCCCGCGCTCGCGCATGCGCGGGACAACCTGGTGAATGGCCCGCAGAGCTCCGAAGTAGTTGGTCTCCATGACGGCGCGGAAGGCCTGCATGGGAAGTTCCTCGATCGAGCCTTGCCGCTCGACCCCGGCATTGTTGACCAGAACGTCGATGTGCCCCTCCTGCCGGTAGACCGATGCAAAGCAATCCGAGACGGACTGGTCGGAATCGACATCCATCGTAAGAATGGAAATGGGCAATCCTTCCGCGGACGCTCGCCGGCCCAGCTCCGGAGCGCGCGCGGGATTGCGCATCGTTGCGTAAACCTTGTGGCCTGCTCTGCCCAGTTCCAGTGCGGTTGCCAGCCCGATCCCGGAGCTGGTTCCTGTGATGAGTACTGTTGCCATCCCTTCCCCTCTCTTGGAACCAGCGTACCAGCTATACTCCCGGATATGCGACCTCTTGTTCTCCTGCTTGCCCTGGTGGCGGCTGCCGCCGCTCAGACCATCACGGTGCAGTTTCCGGCGTCCCGCTCCGAAAAGCCCCTGGACGGCCGCCTGCTGCTCCTGCTTTCGAACGACCCGAGCGACGAGCCGCGCATGCAGATCGACGACACCATGAAGTCGCAGATGATTTTCGGGGTGACGGTGGACGGATGGAAGCCCGGCCAGCCCGTCACTGTCGGCGACGACGCGCAGGGCTATCCGCGGACGAGCCTGAAAGACGTGCCGGCGGGCGAGTATACGGTGCAGGCCGCACTGAACGTGTACGAAACGTTTCACCGTTCGGACGGCAAGACGGTGAAGCTGGCGCCCGATCGCGGCGAAGGCCAGCACTGGAACCTCGCGCCCGGCAACCTGCTGTCGAAGCCCCGGCTGGTTCGCATAGGCCCCGGAGCGCCGCCGGTCGCCGTGTCGCTCGATGACGTGATCCCGCCCATCCCGCCCGAGCCCGACACGAAGTACATTCGCCACATCCGCATCCAGTCGAAGCTGCTGAGCGAGTTCTGGGGACGGCCGATGTTTCTGGCGGCGATTGTTCTGGTGCCCGAGGGATTTGACTCCCATCCCGAGGCCCACTTCCCGCTGGTGATTTTCCACGATCACTTCGTATCCGGCTTAGGCGACTTCCGCGAGACGCCGCCCGATCCGAACCTGAAGCCCGACTATTCCGACCGCTTCCACCTGCCGGGCTACAACCGCATCCAACAGGAGGAGGCGTACAAGAACTACCAGGCGTGGATCGCGCCCGGCACGCCGCGCATGTTGATCGCGAAGTTGCAGCACGCGAATCCCTATTACGACGACTCCTACGCGGTGAACTCGGCGAATCTCGGGCCCTACGGAGACGCGATCGAGACCGAACTCATCCCCGCCATCGAGAGCCAGTTTCGCGGGATTGGCCAGGGCTGGGCCCGGTTCGCCTATGGAGGCTCGACCGGCGGCTGGGAGTCCCTTGCCGTGCAGATCTTTTATCCCGAGCACTACAATGGCGCGTTCGTCGCCTGCCCGGATCCCGTCGACTTCCACGCTTTCATGGCCGTTGACCTGTATGGCCAGAACAACGCGTTCTATCTTCAGGGCGCGAACAAGCAGGTGGAGCAGCCGGCCATGCGCGACTACCTGGGGCACACGCTGATCTCGATGCGCGACAACGTCGCCTATGAAGCGGCGCTGGGCGATCGCGGCCGCTCGGGCGAGCAGTTCGACATCTGGCAGGCGGTCTATTCTCCGGCCGCACAGGACGGCTATCCGCGGCCGATCTTCGACAAGCGGACCGGCGCCATCGACCACGGCACGGCCGAATACTGGCGGCAGCACTACGACCTGAATGCGATTCTCGAGCGCGACTGGCTGACGCTGGGGCCGAAGCTACAGGGCAAGATCCACCTTTATGTTGGCTCGGACGACACCTATTTCCTCAACGACGCCGTCTACCTGATGGAAGACTTCCTGAATCAGACCGGGAGCCCCGGCCACGGCGTCGCCTATCAGGGCGAGGTGCGCTACGGACCGCGCGCGGAGCACTGCTGGAATGGCGATCCGACGAAACCGAACTGGTATTCGCGGCTGCACTACAATCAGATGTACCTGCCGCAGATCATGGATCGCATTCTGAAAACCGCGCCGCCCGGAGCCGACCTCACAAGCTGGCGCTACTGATCGAACCAAAAGGAGCCCCATGCGCAACCTCGCGCTTGCCCTCACGCTGGCGGCCGCCGCGCCGCTGGCCGCGCAGACTTACCGCGTCACGCATACCTACACGCTGGGCGGGGACGGCCGCTGGGATTACGTCGTCCCGGATCCGGCCAATCATCGGTTGTTCATCGCCCGCCAGACGCGCGTGATGGTGGTTGACGAAGACAGCGGGAGGCTGCTCGGCGAAGTCACCGGAATCCAGGGCGCGCACGGGACCGCACTGGCGCCGGCCGCGGGACACGGATTCGCCACGTCGGGCAACGATCAATCCGTGGTGATGTTCGATCTCGAAACCTTCAAGACGCTCGGCCGCATCCCGGCCGCCGAAGATGCCGATGCCGTCATCTACGACGGCGCTTCGAACCGCGTCTTCACTTTCAACGGCGACGCGAACTCCTCGACCGTGATCGATCCGGCCGGGAAGCTGATCACGAACATCCCGTTGGGCGGCAAGCCGGAATACGGCGCTTCGGCGGGCGACGGCAAGGTGTATGCGAATCTCACCGACTCGAGCGAGGTGGTGGAGATCGACGCGAAGGCGGCCAAGGTGGTGCGGCGCTGGTCCACAGCCCCGTGCAAACAGCCGGTCTCCATGGCCATCGACACCGTTCATCACCGGCTGTTCAGCGGATGCCGCAGCGGTCTGATGGCGGTGTCCGACTACCAGGCGGGCAAAGTGGTCGCCACCGTTCCGATCGGTAGGGGCGTAGACGGCGCCGGCTACGATCCGGCTTCGGGCGACGCGTTCGCCTCGAATGCGGATGGTACGCTGACCGTGATCCATCAGGACGCGCCAGACCAATATCACGTCGTCGAAAACGTGGCGACGGCCGCGGGCGCCCGCAACATGGGTCTCGACCCGGTGAACCATCGGGTGTTCCTGGTCTGGGCGAAGTTCGGACCGGCGCCGGCCGGGGGCAGAGCACCGGTGCTGCCGGGGACATTCACGCTGATGGTGGTCGAGCGGGCGGGAGCGCGCTAGGGCTTCTTCACTCTCACGACCATCACGGTCTGCGCATTTACGAACTCGCCCCAGGGTCCGGGGCAATTGAGGCATTCGTCACCACGGCTGGCGAACCACAGGTAGCATTCGTACGCGTCCATCGAGTTCAGCGCATCGCTATCCGCCATCCAGTACTGGTCGTAGTTCGGCGTGAGCAGCCAGTAGTGGAAGCTGGTGGGGCCGCGCCTCAGTTTCCAGTCCGCCCAGCGCAGGCCACGGATCGGATACCGGTACACCATGGCGAGGCCCTCGGATTGGCGCACGGGCAGGGTGGCTTTGATCAGCTTCCCCTTCAGCCTGAAATCGCTGTACGGCCGCACCGGGTAGCCCTGCGCCGCCCACGGCGTGCAGTACCAGGCCGGCGCCAGAAACAGCAGCCCGCCAGGCTTGAGTACCCGGCGCATTTCGCTCAACATCTGTTCCGGATTCGGCACGTGCTCGAGCACCCTGACCGACCAGATCGCATCGAATCGGTTATCCTCGAACGGCATCTCTGTTGCGGAGGCCTGCACGAAGGGTTTGTGGTAGAAACGCCGCACGGTGCCCGAAATATCCAACCCGGTGTAGTCGCTCACGACGTCCTGCAGATATCCCCGCCCGGAGCCGACGTCCAGAACGCTCTTGTTCTCGAGCCCGTAGCGCTTGACAAAAGCCCGCACGCCCTCCTCGACCCCAAACGTCTCCGCGAATTTGCGCGCGGTCGCGACGTACTCCTCTTCCTTGGCCGCCGCTTCAGGGGTTTCGGCGGGCGCGTAAGCCTGATCGTAGAAGTGCTGTAAGCCGGCGCGGCCGCCCTTGCTTACCGGATCGGTGTGGTACGGGAACTCAAAACAAACCAGCGCCATAAACAGCGCGGCGTACGTCAGAACGCAGGCGCGGATTGGCGTGAGCTTGCGGCCAAAGACGAGCATAAGGGCCAGACTACCACCGACTGAGACAAGCCGGAGGGCGGGCTTGAGCCCGCGCGGGGCTTCAGCCCCGCCCCCACGGCACGGCGGAACTCAAGTTCCGCGCGGGCTGAAGCCCGCCCCCCCGCCGGCCTGTCGCACTACCGCGGCGTGTAGAACGTGACCTCGGGGAAAAAGTCCATACCGGTCCTCATACAGCGCCCGCATGTGTCCCGATAAGACGCGGTCGACTGAATGAGCTTCGTGACCTCGGCGTACTCATTCGGATAGTGCTCGGTGGCGATCGAAATCTGTGGCCGGTAGGCCTGGATGGTGTGGTGGGCGCCGCGCACGGCGTTCGGTTCCGCCCCTTCAATATCCATCTTGATGAAATCGACGCGCGGCAGGCCGAGCTCCGTGACCAGCGCGTCAATCGTGATCAGCGGCACTTCCACGGTCTGGCCGGGCTGATCGTCCGCCTCCGGCTTCAAGGTGTCCAACAAGGCGTTGGTGTGCAGCGTCATCTTCATCGTGCCGGCTTCGTGCCACACAGCCTTCTCCACCAGGCGTACCTTGCCCGCCGCGATCTCGCTCGCAAAAGTCCGCCGGACGCACTCGGCGCTCCGTGGCACCGGTTCGATCGCAACGACGACACTAGCCCCGGCCGATAGCGCCTCGCGAACAAAATCGCCTACGTTCGCTCCGCAGTCCAGAACGATACTGCCGGGCTTGACCCGGTATGGGCCGTCTCCATAGTTGCGCACCCACTGCTCGGCGAGCGTGTAGAACAGATCGTTGCCTTGCGGATTCCAGAACTCGCCCAGCGGTGTCTGCCACAGCTCCAGGCCGTCGGCCTGCTTGATCAGATGGCTCCGATCTCTCAGCTTCGCGCCTTCCACCTTGTTGGCGTCTTGCAAAGCCGCGTAGCCTTTGACGATCCCGCACCGGTTCCTGCCGAGCACCGCGGAGGCCACCGGCGCTCCGTAGAAGTAACCCGCCAGAACCACCACTCCGACCGCGGCCAACCAGATAGGATCAGGTTTCTTCATGACGCTAGAGCATCCCTTCCACGTTCGCGTACACGCTTTCGAGCGCGTCCGACAGCTTGGACGCGTCTTTGCCGCCCGCTTCGGCCATGTCGGGCCGGCCGCCGCCCTTGCCGCCCACGGCTTGCGCCACGGCGCCCGCCAGCTTGCCGGCGTGGACTTTCGATGTGAGGTCCTTGGTGACCGCCGAGACGATCGCCACGCTGGAATCCTCGGCCGATGCCAGCACGATCACCGCCGTCTTCCACTTGTTGCGCAGCGAATCCGCCAGCGCGCGCATCTGCTGGCGGTCCAGTCCATCCACCCGCTCGGCCAGCACCCGCACGCCCTTCAGCGTGCGCGCCCGCTGCTCCAGGCCACTCAACTGCGCCTGCGCCACCTTGGCCTTGAGCTGATCGATCTGCCGTTCCAGGGCGCGCCGCTGATCGAGCGCCTTCTCCACCTGCTCCACCAGTTCGGCTTCGGGAACGTGCATCAGGTCCGCCACCGCGCGGAGGGAAGTCGCGGTCTCCTCGAAGCGCGCCAGCGCACCCTCGCCCGTCACGGCCTCGATGCGCCGCACGCCGGAGGAAATGCTGCCCTCGGAAACGATCTTGCACAGGCCGATTTCGCCCGTCCGGCCCACGTGCGTGCCGCCGCACAGCTCCTTGCTGAATCCGGGAACCTGCACCACGCGCACACGCTCACCGTACTTCTCGCCGAACAGCGCCATCGCCCCGGTGGTGAGAGCCTGGTCCAATTCCATGACGGTCGTCGAGACCGGCCGGTCCGCCAGCACCTGCTCCACCATCAACCGCTCGACTTCCGCCGTCTCCACCGCGTTCAGCCCCGCGTAGTGCGTGAAATCGAAGCGCAGCCGCGACGGATCCACCACCGATCCCGCCTGCTTTACGTGCGTGCCCAGCACGGTTCGCAGCGCCGCGTGCAGCAGGTGCGTGGCGGTGTGGTTGCGCATGGTGGCGCGCCTGGAGGCCAGGTCCACCTGCGCGCGTACTTCGTCGCCCACCTTGAGCGGAGCCGTCGTGACTACCTTGTGGACGCTCAGTCCCGGCACCGGCGCATAGGTGTCTTCCACACTGGCCACGCGCTCGCCCGCGGCTGCATAGAGGGCGCCCTTGTCGCCCACCTGCCCGCCCGCTTCGGCGTAGAACGGCGTCTGGTCGAGCACAATCTCGGCGCTCTCCCCCGGCCCGATCTCGTTCACCTTTTCCTGCGCCACTATGATCGCGCGCACGTGCGCTGTGGCTTCCATCGCCTCGTAGCCCAGGAACTTCGTGCGGCCCTCCGCCTGCAGCGCCTGGTAAACCGGAGCCACGGCCGCTCTTTCCGCGCCCTTCCAGCTCGCCCGCGCGCGCTCGCGCTGCTTCTGCATCTCCGTCTGGAAGCCTTCGCTATCGACCTCCAGGCCGTACTCCCGCGCCATCTCCTGCTGCTCCTCGAGCGGCAGCCCGTAGGTGTCGTAGAGCTTGAAGGCCACGCTGCCGGCCAGCGTTCCCTCGACGCCCTTGGCCTCGTCGTGGAAGATGCGCTCGGCCACTTCGAACGTGGTGGCGTAGCGGTGCTCCTCGTCCCGCACGATGCGCGAGACCCGCTCCACGCTCTCCATCAGTTCCGGGTAAGCCGGTTTCATCAGCTCCGCCACGAAGGCGCTGAGCTGGTACAAGAACGGCTCCTGGACCCCGATCCGCCGCGCGTGCCGCATCGCCCGGCGCATGATTTTGCGCAGCACATAGCCGCGGCCGTCGTTGGCGGGCAGCACGCCGTCGTGGATCAGAAACTCGGTGGCGCGGGCGTGATCGGCCACGATGCGCAGGGCCGTATCCACCTTCGGCTCCTCGAGGTATCGCACGTGGAACAAGTCCGCGGCGCGATGGATGATGGGGCAGATCAGGTCCGTGTCGTAGTTCGACAGCTTGCCCTGCATCACCGCCGCCACGCGTTCCAGGCCCAGCCCGGTGTCGATCGATGGCCGCGGCAGCGGTGTCAGCTTGCCGCTCGCGTCACGGTCGTACTGCATGAACACCAGGTTCCAGATCTCCACGTAGCGGCCCGATTCGCTGGGGAAATGGTCGTCTTCGCCGGGCAGCTCCGAGCCCTCCGGACCCAGGTCGTAGTGCAGCTCAGAGCACGGGCCGCACGGGCCGGTCTCGCCCATCTGCCAGAAATTGTCCTTCTCGTCCTGCCGGAAGATACGGTCCTTCGGCACGCCCGTCACCTTCTGCCAGAGTTCCTCGGCTTCGTCGTCCTCGCGGAAGACCGTGACGTAGAGGCGGTCCTTGGGCAGGGCGTAGTCCTTGGTCACCAGCTCCCAGGCGAAAGCGATGGCGTCGCTCTTGAAGTAGTCGCCGAAGGAGAAATTACCCAGCATCTCGAAGAACGTGTGATGGCGGCGCGTGTAGCCGACGTTCTCCAGGTCGTTGTGCTTGCCGCCCGCCCGCACGCACTTCTGCGAGGACGTCGCCCGGTTGTAGTCGCGCTTCTCCATGCCCAGGAAGACGTCTTTGAACTGGTTCATCCCGGCGTTGGTGAACAGCAGCGTCGGGTCGTTGGCCGGCACCAGCGACGAGCTGCGCACGATGCGATGCCCGCGCTCCGCGAAGAAGTCCAGGAATTTCTGTCGTATCTGATGGCCGGTCACCGTCCCATTGTGCCATGCGGCGGGGACAGCTATCAGCCGTCAGCTATCAGCTGTCAGCTCTAAGCCATCGGCCATCGGCCGCGCGCCCGCCTGCCCCGAGGCCGTCAGGGCCGGCGTGTTATCGTGTTGGCAGGAATGGAGCGCCTCCACTACCGCGAATTCGATGCGGGCGCCCTTGCGCCTTTCGCCGAGTGTTTCTGGAGCGGGGACGCGACAGCCGGTGTGCCATCCGACCCCATCCTGCCCGATGGATGCATGGACATCGTTTTCTGGCCGGAAGGCGGCCTGCGTGTTGTCGGCACCATGACCACGCAGCAGACGGTCGCGCTTCCGCCCGGCGCGCAACTTGTGGGCGTACGGTTCCGTCCCGGCATGGCCGGCTTCTTCCTGGGCGATGTGGCGCCGGACCTGGTGGACCGCTGGACGCCGCTCGAAGATCTCTGGGGCGCTCGCGGCCGCGGCCTGCATCAGGAATTGGGCGACTCGCCCACCGCTGCCGCGCGCTTCCTGATGCTCGCGCGGGCTCTGCCCCCGCCTGACCGCGGTCTGGACAGCGTACGCCGCGCCATTTCCGCCATCGTGGCCGCAGGCGGCGCGGTGGACCTGGACTGGGTGGCGAGCCAGGCCCGCCTGAGCCCTCGCCAGTTCCGCCGCCGCGCGATCGAAGAGACCGGCCTCTCGCCGAAGCGCCTCTGCCGTGTGCTGCGTTTTCGCCGCGCGACGGCGCTGGCCGCCCGCCTCGGCTGGGCCGCGGTCGCCGCCGAGTGCGGCTACTCCGACCAGGCCCACCTGATCCGCGACTTCCGCGAATTCACCGGCGGGCCGCCCTCCAGCTTTGTTCGTGGGCCCATCTGATCGCCCAGCCGTCTGACGTCTTCGGGATCGGAGGCGGCTTCGTCTGTCAGTTTTTCGATTCGTGTTCATTCGTGTCCATTCGTGGCCAGCCTCCGCATGACCGTTTTTTCCAAGACCCCGCCCCTCCCCACCGGTTAACATCGGCCTATGAAACTCACTCCCGTGCTGGCTGTTGATGAGATAGAGAAATCCCTTCCTTTCTGGGTGGACCGCATCGGTTTCACCAAGACCGTCGAGGTGCCCGAAGGCAACCGCCTGGCCTTCGTCATCCTGGTAAAGGACGGCACCGAGGTCATGCTGCAAACCTGGGAGAGCATAAAGAAAGACGCGCCCAGCCTGGTCCCCGCAGGCCCCGCCACCGGCTCCTTTTTGTTCGTGGAGGTGGACGATTTCGCGGACACCCTCAAGCGCATCGAAGGCTGCCAGATCGCGCTCGCGGAGCGGACAACCTTCTACGGCATGCGCGAAATCGTCGTCCGCGAGCCCGGCGGCCACCTGGTCTGCTTCGCTGCGAAGGTGTAGGTCGGGCCGGCTAGGGCGGGGCTACAGCCGTTCCAGCAACCCCGTCAGCAACCGGTAGAACGGACCCACCGACGAGATCTTCACCTTTTCGCTCGGGCTGTGGACGTCCACGATGTGCGGGCCGAACGAGATCATCTGCATCCCCGGGTGCTTCTCGCCGATCACCCCGCACTCCAGGCCCGCATGCATCGCGATCAGCTCGGCCGGCTTGCCGAAGACATCCTGGTGGGCGGCCTGAGCGATGCGAACGACGTCGCTGCCCGGCTCCGGCTTCCAGCCCGGATAATCCCCGGATTGCTCCACCTCAAAACCCGCGAAACCGAACACCGTCGCGACCATCCGTGCGGCGGCGCGTTTGCTGCTCTCGATCGGGCTGCGCTGGCTGGTGGCGATCTCGACCGCATCCTGGCTGGTAGCGACCGTGGCCAGGTTGGTGGACGTCTGCACCAGGCCGGGAACATCCGGGCTCATGGCCAGAACCCCGTGGTGCTGGCTTGCCAGGATGCCCGCGATCACAGCCGCGTCTGCGTCGGCGATGACTTGCTCCGGACGCGAGGCGGGCTCGGCCACGATGCGCAGGCCGGGATCGAACGCGCCGAGATCGGACCGCACCGCCGCCTCGTAAGCGGCCAGCAGCGACTTCAAATCCGCTGTGTTGGCCGGGTCGATCACCACCACCGCGAACGCTTCGCGCGGGATCGCGTTGCGCTTGCTTCCGCCCTGGACGTCAGCGAGCGCCGCCGGCATACGACCCGCAACGGCCAGCAGCGCGCCACCCAGGATGCGAAGCGCGTTCCCGCGGCCGCGATGGATATCGACCCCCGAGTGGCCGCCCGCCAGGCCCGCAACCTTAATACGCCACGCTTCTCCCGCAGGCGCCGCGCGCCGCGCGATCTTGCGCCGAGCCACCGAATTGACGCCGCCGGCGCAGCCGATGCAAAGCGTGAATTCCTCTTCGTTGTCGAGATTGAGGAAGTATTTCGACTTGAGGACGCCGGCCGGGAACTTGGACGCGCCGGTGAGGCCGCTCTCTTCATCGATCGTGAAAACGAACTCCAGCGGGCCGTGGGCCACCGTATCGCTCTCCATGACAGCCAGCGCGGCGGCGACGCCGATCCCGTTGTCGGCGCCGAGGGTGGTGCCGTCGGCTTTGAGCCAATCGCCATCCACTACCAGGCGGATGGGGTCGGTATCGAAGTCGTGGACCGTGCCTTCGTTCTTCTCGCAGACCATGTCCAGGTGGCCCTGGATCGCGGCCGGGATGGCGCTTTCGCGTCCCGGGCGCGCGGGCTTGCGGATGATCGTGTTGCCGACCGGGTCCTGCGTCGCTTCGAGGCCCAGGCGGGCGGCAACGGCCAGCACGTAATCGCGGGCCGCGGCTTCCTTTTCCGATGCGCGGGGAATCGCCGCCAGGGCTGCAAAGTGCTTCCAGACGGCCTTGGGTTCGAGATGGTCGATGGCTGTAGACATGGCTGGAATTATGTTAGCGTAGTGGCGCCCGCCTCAGCGCGCGGTCGCCATGACGATATCCACCCGCTTAGAGCAGTGGAAGGATCAAGGAGTGATTTCGCCGGAGCAGTATGCTCTGCTCCAGGGCCTCTCGCGGGGAGAACCCTTCTCCGTTTTTCTCGAGCTGAACATTCTCCTTTACGCCGGCATCGTGGTGTTCGTCGCCGGCCTCGGCTGGACCGTCAGCACCTGGTCGAAGCAACTGGGGGACGTCGTCGTCTTGACCGTCCTCTCCGCGATGCTCGCCGCGTGTCTTTGGTACTGCTTCTCGCGCGCGCCGGCCTGGTCCCGCGCGGCAGTTCCTTCGCCCAGCCTGGCGTTCGACTACGTGCTCTACCTCGGCAGCCTCACATGGTCGGTCGAGCTCGCTTATCTCGAGAACCGGTTTCAGCTGCTGTCCGGGCAGTGGGAGCCCTATCTGCTGACGACCGCCGCCCTTTTCTTCTTCCTCGCTTATCGCTTCGACAACCGCTTCGTGCTGTCGCTCGCGTTGTCCGCGCTGGCCGGATGGTTCGGGCTCACCATCTCCCACTGGCCGTCGCATCAGGACGCGGAGTACAGGCAATACGCGATTCTTTACGCCGTGATCGTCGGCGGCGCTGGTGCCATGCTGCGGCGCGTCGACCTCAAACCGCACTTCCTCGGCGCGTATCTCAATATCGCGGCCAACGTTCTCTTCTGGGCAGTGCTCGCAGGGGTCTTCGACCGCGAGAGCGACCTGCTGTGGTTTCCCGCTCTCCTCGGTGCCTGCGGCGCATCTCTCGCCTGGGGCATCGCGCGCCGGCAGTTTTCCTTCGTCGCTTACGCCGCCGTCTACGGCTATGTGGGCGTCAGCTGGATACTCCTCCGCGGAACGAGCAGCGACGTCGGCGCCCTCAGCTATTTTGTCGTCACGGGCGTCGCCATGGTCGTCATGCTGGTCCTGATCGCGCGCCGCTTCGGGAGGGACTCGTGAGAGCCTACAGCGAATCGAGCCAAGAAGCTCTCCGCGCCCGCGATCTGTTGAAGGACTGGGCGGGCGAAGGTCTCCTCACGCAGGCGCAGTACCAGCGGATGGAGCAGGAAACCGTGTGCGATCTCCGGCGCACCAATATTTTCCTGCGGCTGGTGCTGTTCTTCTTTACCCTGATCATCGTGGGCGCCGCCGTTGTCTTGTTCGGCGTCGTCTTTCGACCGGCGGGCCAACTGTCAAGCTTCCTGCTGCTCGTCTTCGCTGCCATCTCCTATGCGGCCGCCGAAATCGCCGTTTCCCAGGCCCGGCTGTATCGCTACGGGATCGAGGAAGCGCTCGCCGCCTGCTCGGTCGGCCTTCTATGCGCGGGAGTCCTGGAGGCGAATCGTCACGGAGCGGAATCCCTGCCTCCCGCCGCCGGCGTCATCGCCTCGCTCTGGATATGGCGCCGTTTCGGGCTCCCCTATGCGCTTCCCGCCGCGATGTTCTTCGTCGTGTGGTTGGCAGAGAACTGGACCCCGTTTAACTCGACGCGGCATTTGATCGTCGCGGCATTCTATGCAGCCGGCCTGGCAGCGGTGGCCGCCGCACGCTCACGGCACCGCTTCACCTGTCTCGACGATGGCTATTCCTTCGCCGAGGCTTTCCTCTGGCTCGGCACCTACCTGGCGATCAACCTCCAGCTTACGTCTGGGAGCCTGTTCGGATACTGGTGGAGCTACGCTCGGACGGGCAATGGATTCTCACAGCCGTTCTACTGGACCACCTGGG
>DATNLV010000659.1:0-4358 GCA_035602665.1 Bryobacteraceae bacterium
AGATCTTGACACCCTCGAATTCGTAAATCTCGTCCTTGG
This sequence comes from Bryobacteraceae bacterium, assembly GCA_035602665.1. GTDB lineage: Bacteria > Acidobacteriota > Terriglobia > Bryobacterales > Bryobacteraceae > DASWZN01. The sequence continues at coordinate 40 of DATNLV010000659.1, forward strand.
GGCGCTGCCTGGTCTCGATGCGGAACAGGTAGCTGAGGCCGGAGCATCCTCCGCCCTGCACACCCAGCCGCAGCCCGCCCTCGGCGACGCCCTGCTTGACGAAGGCCTCGCGGATCTTCTGGACAGCCTTGGGAGTGACGTTAATCATGCCAGTCTCCTCGAAAAACAACTTGGCCACGAATGAACACGAATGCACACGAATAAGAAGTCTGTTTTCCATTCGTGTTTATTCGTGTTCATTCGTGGCCCCTCTTCTTTTTTCGGTAGTCGTTGATGGCCGCCTTGATGGCGTCCTCGGCCAGCACCGAACAGTGGATCTTCACCGGCGGCAGGCTGAGCTCGTTCACGATGTCCACGTTGCGAATGGTGAGGGCTTCGTCGATGGTCTTGCCCTTCACCCACTCGGTGGCGAGCGACGAGCTGGCGATCGCGCTGCCGCAGCCGAAGGTCTTGAACTTCGCGTCCTCGATGACGCCGGTCTCTTCGTTGACCTTGATCTGGAGCTTCATGACGTCGCCGCATTCGGGCGCGCCCACCATGCCCGTGCCGACCTGGGGATCGCTGCGGTCGAGCGCCCCGACGTTGCGCGGGTGTTCGTAATGATCGAGAACCTTATTCGAGTACATCGCCTATTCCTTGTTCCATCCCACCTGGCTGAGGTCCACGCCCTCTTTTGCCATTTCGTACAGCGGCGAGAGGTCCCGCAGCTTCTTGACCACCTCGATGACACGGGCGGCCACGTAGTCCACCTCTTCCTCCGTATTGAAGCGGCCCAGGCCGAAGCGGATCGAAGTATGCGCCAGCGCGTCGCCGACGCCCAGCGCCTTGAGCACGTAGCTGGGCTCGAGCGTCGCCGAGGTGCAGGCCGACCCGCTCGAAACGGCGATATCGCTGATGCCCATCAGCAGCGACTCGCCTTCGGCATAGGCGAAGCTAATATTCAGATTGCCCGCCAGGCGGTGTTCCATGCTGCCGTTGATGTAGATCTCGTCGAGCCCGGCGAGCAGGCGGTCCTTGAGCCGGTCGCGCAGGGCGGCGAGGCGCACGGCTTCTTCGGCCATCTCCACCTGGCAGATGGCGCAAGCCTCGCCAAGGCCCACGATGCCGGGAACGTTCAGAGTGCCGGAGCGCATGCCGCGCTCGTGCCCGCCGCCATCCATCTGCGCGGTGAGCTGCACCCGCGGATTCTTGCGCCGCACGTAGAGCGCTCCGATGCCCTTCGGTCCGTACATTTTGTGCGCGCTGATCGACATCAGGTCGATGTTGTCCTCATCCACGTGGATCGGCACCTTGCCCACCGCCTGGGTTGCATCGGTGTGGAACAGCACGCCGTGCTCGCCCGCGATCCGGCCGATTTCGCGGATGGGCTGTATGACGCCGATCTCGTTGTTGGCGAACATCACGCTGACCAGAACGGTCTTCTCCGTGATGGCCGCGCTCAGGGCGTCGAGATCGATCAGCCCGTCTTTGCCCGGCGCCAGCAGCGTGATGTCGCAGCCGTGCTTCCTGAGCTTCTTGCACGTGTCGAGGACGGCCTTGTGCTCCGTGGTGACAGAGACGATGTGGTTGCCGCGCTCGGCGTACATCTCGGCCACACCCTTGATGGCGAGGTTGTCCGACTCGGTGGCGCCGCTGGTGAAGACGATCTCCTTGGGCGTGGCGCCGATCAGGTCGGCGATCTGCTTGCGGGCCTTTTCGACGGCCTGCTCGGCATCCCAGCCAAAGGAATGATTGCGGCTGGCGGCGTTGCCGAACCTGGCGCCGAAGTACGGCAGCATCGCCTCGAGCACGCGCGGATCCACCGGCGTGGTGGCGTGGTAATCCATGTAGATCGGTTTCTTCATGACGTTTCAAGCACCGAGAGACTGACGGTCTGCTGGGGCGAATCCTGCGCGATCTCTGATATAGAGATGCCTTCCAGGAGCCCGAGGATACCGTCGTGAATCTTCCTCAGCGGCTCCTTGACGCCGCAGCCGACGGTCTGGCAGCGGCCGTGCTGCGTGAAGCAGGAAGTCAGGACGATGGGGCCGTCGATGGCGCGGACCACTTCGAGCGCGTTGATGGTGCGCGGGTCGCGAGCCAGCTTGTAGCCGCCATTGGTCCCGTAGGCGGCCGTGAGCAGGCCGTTGCGGGCGAGCTTTTGCAGCACCTTGGCCAGGAGGGGAGTGGGAATGCCGTAGCAGGCCGCGATCTCCTTGGCGCTGGCGCCCTCGCGGTTACGCGCGAGGTGGCGCAGGGCGATCAGCCCGTAGTCGGCCTTCCTGGTGAGTTTCAACATATCGGACCATTCGAGTCCGTAATCCAGTTTACTCGCCTGGGTTCCCTCTGTCAAAACTGAAAGCTCCTTTGCTTCCATTATCTTCCAACCCGACGACCGATCCGGTCGTAGATCCGGGGCCACCTCGACCGGGTGGGGGCACAAGACCAGGCGCGCGCCGCAACCGTGCGCTCAGCGATAGAATGTGTCCGTGAAAATCTGCGTGCTGTTCCTATGCGGCGCATCCTTGCTGGCCCAGGGCTGGGGGCGTCGCGAGATGATGCGTCCTTGGCTCGAAGGAAGATTCGTCGAAGCCGAGCAGCACTTCACCCAGTTTAGGCAAGTCATGTGGGTGACCGGACAGTTCCGCTTTCTCTGGGAGGCTGACTTCAATATCGAGCTCGCCAGATTCGGCCGCGCTGCCTCGCTGATCGGCGAGGCCAAGCGGGTCACAGGGCGTGACCCTGAGGATGCGACGGACAGACGCCTGGCGCGGCTCTACTGTTCCACCGGCCGGTTCGCGGAGGCATGGAACGTCGCTCTCGAAGGTCGGCAGTGGGACGGCAGGGACGTGCTCAAGCTGAAGGTCTCGTCGCCGATGCTGCTCCAGACGCTCGGCGAGGTCCTCCTGGCCAGGGGAGAATTCGCCACGGCCGTCGCGGTTCTCGAGAAGGCACGTGCTAAGGCCAAGAACGTGTCCGCCGAATACGGATTCGAGTGGGTGCGCGCACAGAACGGCATCGCCATCGCAAATCTTGGCCTGGGCTCGGTCCAGGCGGCATCTGAAGTGGCGACGCTCGCCCTGTCCGAGGCCGAACGCGAGTGGGGGCCGGCGAGTATCCCAGCCATGGACGTGGCGGACACCATCGGGCTCATCCGCCTGTCCCAATCCGGGTTAGACGAGGCCGAAGCCTCTCTCTCACGATCCCGCAAGCGGCGAGAGGAAATGTATGGCCCTGACCACCCGAAGGTCGGTGAGAGCTACAGGCACGCTGCTCTTCTCAGCGCCGCAAGAAAGGACACCGCGGGCGCGGTCCTTATGATGTCGCACGGTCTGGATATCGAAAGGGCGCTAGCGATGGAGCCCCACGGCAGATGGGCACTGGCACTGTTGTCGGGAGCCGAACTGTTCGGCCGCGCCGGTCGTGTCGAGGATGCGGCGAGGTTGTATGAGGTAGCCATCCCGGTGCTCGAGCGCGAACTAGGGCAAGCCGCTCCGCGGTTGGTCAACGCGCGCGAGCGACAGAGCGCTCTGGCCCGCAAGTGAGCGCAGGGCGGACCGTGGTGCCTCCCACCCGCTTCAATCTGTAATAGGCTGAGGGACATGCTCTCCTGTTTCGCGCTTGCTGCAATGCTCACCGGGACTGTCGCCTCGCCGCCGGCCGTCAGGTCGCCCAACGGCGCGCTCGAAATCTCGATCGGAACCGTGCGCGACGGCCAACTGGCGTATCGTGTGACGTTCCGCGAGAAGGTGGTGATCGATTGGTCCGACCTGGGCCTGGCGATCGAAGGCGCGCCGGTGCTCGGCTCGGCGGTTCGTATCGAATCGTCGCAGACTTCGAGCGCCGATGAGACTTGGACTTCGGTGGCAGGGAAGGCGAACCCCATACGCAACCACTACAACGCGGTCACCGTGCAGACGGTGGAGACGGCGGCGGGCGGGCGGCGCCTGGCGATCGAGGCGCGCGCCTACGATGACGGCGTGGCGTTCCGGTACGTCGTTCCGGAGCAGGCGGCGGTCAAAGAGATGCGCATCACCAACGAGGCGACCGAATTCCGATTCCCGACCGACCCCACCACGTGGTCGCTCATCCTGCGCGATTTTCAGACTTCGAGTGAGGACGACTATCACGAGCTGACTGTGCGCGGACTGCATCCCGAGTACCTGGTCGGGCTTCCGGTTCTTATCGATGTGCCGGGCGTGGCGTGGGTCGGCCTGACGGAGGCGTATATCGACGACTGGGCGGGGCTGTTCGTCCACTCGGTGGCGGATCAGAACACGCTGACGGCGCGACTGGCGCCGCGCGTGGAGGACCCGACGGCGCCGCACGTTGCGTGGCCG
>DATNLV010000243.1:0-4155 GCA_035602665.1 Bryobacteraceae bacterium
CAGGATCTATGTTGACGAGCAGGCATCTTATGCGTCCAACGAAGTTGCGATCAACTGGAATGCGGTCTTAGTGTTCCTGCTCGCCGCCACCGCTTACTAAAAGGACTTATCCATGCAATACGGCACCTTCGACGACACCAATAAAGAATACGTGATCAACCGTCCCGACACCCCTAAGTCGTGGAGTAACTACATCGGCACTACCGAATATGGCGCCATCATTACGAATAATGCCGGTGGCTACAGCTTCTATCAATCGGCCGCCCAGGGCCGCTTCCTGCGCATGCGCTTCAATTCGATCCCCATGGATCAGCCCGGGCGCTATATCTACATCCACGACTGCGACACCAAGGACTACTGGTCGGCTTCCTGGCAGCCCGTAGGCAAGCCGCTCGACACATATAAGTCCGAGTGCCGTCACGGGACGGCCTACACGGTCATTTCCTCGGAGTACAGCGGCATCCGCTCGGAGACCACTTACTTTGTCCCACTGGGAAAGACCTTCGAGTGCTGGCACGTCAAGCTGACTAACGTCGGCGATAAGCCGCGCCGCCTGCGGGCATTTACTTATGTCGAGTATGTGGGTAACTGGAGCGCATTCGACGACCAGGTGAACCTGCAGTACACCCAGCACATTCTCAAGATGGACGTCCTCGGCAACATCATCGACCACGGCACCAATGTAAACCTCCCCTACATGCCGGACAATCCCGGCGAAAAGGACCAGGGACGCCACACCTTCCTGGCCATCGTCGGCGCGGACGTCTCCGGCTACGACACGGATCGCACCGCCTTCCTCGGCACCTACCGGGGCTACGGGAATCCCGTGGTCGTCGAGCAGGGGCAGTGCACCAACTCCCTGGCTGCCGGCGACAACGGCTGCGGCACCTTCCAGATCGATATCGCGCTCGCCCCCGGCGAGACCAAGGAGTTCCTGGTGCTGCTCGGGGTCGGGGCGGCGCACGACGTGGGCAAGCGGGTGGTGGCAGAGTTCGGCACCGTCGAGAAGGCCTCCGAGGAGCTGGCCAAGCTGAAGCGCCATTGGCACGGCCGCATCCGCGGGCTCACGGTTGAAACGCCCGACGGCGAGCTGAACAGCATGTTGAACATGTGGAGCGCGTTCAACTGCCTCATGACCTACGCGTGGTCGCGGGCCGCCAGCCTGATCTACGCCGGCGAACGCGACGGTCTGGGTTACCGCGACACCGTCCAGGACATACTCGGCGTGTTGCACGCCATCCCGGGCGAAGCCGTCGAGCGTCTGGAGTTGATGATCACCGGCCAGGTCTCAACAGGCGGCGCGATGCCCGTGGTCAAGCCGTTCACTCACCGGCCCGGATTCGAGGCCCCTCCCGCGGAGGACGAGTATCGCTCCGACGATCGCATGTGGCTATTCAATACCATCCCGGCGTATGTCAAGGAGACCGGCGATCTTACCTTCTACGACAAGCTTCTGCCCTACGCGGACAAGGGCGAAGCGACCGTCCTCGGCCATATGCGGCGGGCCATCGAGTTCAGCCTGGAGCGTTCCGGGGCGCACGGCCTGCCGTGCGGACTGCACGCCGACTGGAACGATTGCATAAGATTGGGTCACCACGGCGAGTCGGTTTTTGTAGCATTCCAGTTACGCTACGCACTGGCAGTGTATGTTGAGGTCAGCCAGTTACTCAAGAAGGCCGGCGAGGAGGAGTGGGCGCGCGAGCAGCTGGCCCGTCTGGACGCCAATCTCGCGAACTACACCTGGGACGGACGGTGGTACTTACGGGCCTACAGCGCGGAAGGCGCTAAGTTCGGCACCGATGAGAGCGCCGAGGGCAAGATCTTCCTCAACCCGCAGTCATGGTCCGTTCTCAGCGGGCACGCCGCCGGCGAAAAGGCCCTGCAGGCGATGCAGGCCGCGCACGACCGGCTGGCCACGGAGTGGGGCCTCATGATTTGCGACCCGCCTTTCGTCAAGACCGACTTCCACATCATGCTCGCCGCGCTGTTCAACCCGGGCATGAAGGAGAACGGAAGTATCTTCAGCCACACCCAGGGCTGGGCGGTGATCGCCGAAACAATGCTGGGCCACGGCAACCGCGCCTACGAGTATTACAGGGCCTACCTTCCGGGCGCCTATAACACCAGGGCCGAAGTGCGCGAGATCGAGCCCTACGTCTATTGCCAGTACACCCACAGCAAGTACAGCCCGCGCGCCGGAGCTTCGCGGATTCCGTGGCTGAGCGGATCCGCCACCTGGTCCTTCTTCGCCGCGGCGCAGCACATCCTCGGCCTGCGGCCGGAGTACGGCGGCCTGACGATCGACCCCTGCATTCCGGCCGACTGGAAGGGGTTCAAGGCCACCCGCACATTCCGCGGCAAGCGGGTCAACCTCGAAGTGACCAACCCGTCCGGAGTTCAAAAGGGCGTGAAGAAACTGGTGCTCAACGGAGAGCCGCTCGCCGGCAACTTCATCCCCGCGGAGAAACTGGCGGCGGAAAACCAGGTCACGGTGGAGATGGGCTGAGGCGCTGGGCGCGGCCCGCTCGCGGCCGCTCTCGGGTACCCCGGCCCGGCGCTAATTGGTTTCGAGTATTGGCGAAAGCGCGGGCGGGGTTTATCCTTATATAGCGTTAGGGGCGATGGGTCTGCCCCGGGGTCTGGCCGGAGGGGTCTATGCGGTTTCGCGGGCTTGTCGCGTGGGTCACCGCCGGCTTCCTGCTTCTCATCCTGAACAGCGCCTACATCTGGGCATTCGCGTCGCCCAACGTGTTCTACATGGGCAACGTGCTGCTGCACGTGGTGCTGGGCGTGGCAGTGGCGGCGGGCGCGCTGCTTCTGCTCGGAGGCCGATGGCGTGAGGCCCCAGTCGAGGCGGCCGGCGCGCTGGGCCTGGCGGCGGGGCTGGGGTTGTTCCTGACTTTCGCCGGCGCGACGCGCGATCACAACTGGGCGCTGTGGGGCCACATCGCGGCGGCGCTGGCGGGACTGGCGTTGCTCGCGCCCTTCATTCGGCGCCGTGCGCCGGGGCTCACGAGGCCTTTCTATGCGGCGCTTGCGCTATTGGTGCTGCTGCCGTTTGCCACGCGTGCCTGGCAGCGCGTCTTCCCCGACCCGAACGACCGCATCGTCAACCCGGTCAGCGCCCCGCTTTCGATGGCCGGCGAGGGCGGCGGGCCGAACTCTCCGTTCTTCCCGTCCTCCGCAAAGACCAACGTGGGCGGCATCATCCCTTCGAACTTCTTCATGGATTCCGAGAAGTGCGGCGAGTGCCACAAGGACATTTACGCGCAGTGGAAGAGCTCGATGCACCACTTCGCGAGCTTCAACAACCAGTTCTACCGGAAATCGATCGAGTACATGCAGAGCGTGGTGGGCACCAAGCCGAGCAAGTGGTGCGCCGGATGCCACGATCACGCGGTCTTCTTCAACGGACGGTTCGACAAGCCCATCGTGCCGCAGATCGACGATCCGGAGGCGCAGGCCGGGCTGGCATGCACGTCCTGCCACTCCATCGTGCACGTCGGCGGCTCGATGGGAAACGGCGACTTCACCATCGAGTATCCGCCGCTGCACAAGCTGGCCAGCAGCCGGAACCCGGTCGTCCAGGCGCTCGATCACTTCCTCACCTATCTCGATCCAGAGCCGCATCGCCGCACGTTTCTGAAGCCTTTCATGAAGGACCAGGCGGCCGAGTTCTGCTCGGCATGCCACAAGGTGCACCTGGACGTGCCGGTGAATGGCTACCGCTGGGTGCGCGGGTTCAACGATTACGACAACTGGCAGGCCAGCGGCGTTTCGGGCCAGGGCGCGCGCTCGTTCTACTACCCTGCGAAGTCGATGACGTGCGTGAACTGCCACATGCCGCTGGTCGAGTCGCAGGACCCCGGCAATATCGACGGCAAGGTCCACCTGCACCGCTTCCCTGCGGCCAATACGGCGGTGGCGTATGCCAACCATGATGAGGCGCAGTTGAAGGCCGAGCAGGCGTTCCTCACCTCGGGCTTCATCACGGTGGACATCTTCGCCGCGGCGCCGGAGCAGAAGACGACGGCGCCGATGATGCGGCGCACGGGCGAGGGTCCGCAGCTCAGCTCAACGTTTGCGGTGGGCGAGGAGGCGGAGCAGACTGGCCAGGGCTTCCTGCGCGATGTGGGCCGCATCTCCGCGCCGCTC
>DATNLV010000245.1:0-3109 GCA_035602665.1 Bryobacteraceae bacterium
TCATGCCGATCGCGTCGCAGAGCGGGGCTGCCAAGGACGCGACCGTGACCTTCAACGACCTGACCACGTCGCCGGTCTACGCGGCCGCCGTATACGATCCGACCGGTGGGTATGACGGGCAGTCCGGTCCTCCGCCTTCCGGGTCCTCGATGGGGATGTATGGCAAGACGCCGGGGCAGGCCGATCCCATCAAGATCGAACCCGGCAAGACGACGGAGATTGTGCTGGCGTTCGACGACACGGCGAAGATGCCGTAGGCGGGCGAGGGGTCCGCTCGCTCACGCTCGCGGTTCGGTGCTGGGGCGTAAGATCTACTTGATGAGCGCGCTCTCGGCCCGGGTCCAGGCGCAGACCGCGCTCTTGTCGGCCGGGGAGAGCTTGGAGTTGGGGTGCATCGGCCTGTAATACCAGAGAGGCATGTCGCCCTGGTCCACTTGCGCGCAGATCTCCTTGAGCTTGTGCGCGGCCCGCTTGGGGTTATACTGCGCCCAGTCGGAGAAGTTCACCTCGCGGCGCGCCTCCGTTACGTCATTCGACACCAGCCACGCGACGGGCGCTACTTTGCTGTACCACGGCCAGACGGTCCGGTTGGAGTGGCAGTCGTAGCAGGAGCGCTCCAATATGGCGGAGACCGCGGGAGAGAGCGCCTGAGCGCGTGACTCAACCGTATTGGCCGGGTTCACCGGCGGATTGGTAGTGGGGAACACGCTCTGGGGAACCAACTGGATCAGCACCGCGAGGGCCGCGAGAGCGATCAGGATCTTCTTGAACAAGCTTTCCTCCTACGCTGCCTCGAGCAGCACTTTGAGAACACCGCCGGCTGCCGCACGTTCGAAGGCTTGAGCCGCCTGGGCCAGCGGAAACCGGTCTGAAATCATCTCTTCCACACGCAGCCGGCCGCCCGCCAGCAACTCGAGCGCGGGCTCGAAACGCCCGCAGCGGGAACCCACCAGCGTGATCTCGTTGACGATGGCCGGCGCGGTATCGAGCGGCACATCGCCATGCACCGTGGATTTCATGACCACGGTGCCGCGCGGCCGGGCCATTCGAATCGCGGCTCCCAGTCCTTCGGACGAGCCGGTCGCCTCCACTACCCAGTCGTACCGCGACGCGGGCAGGCTGCCGCTGGGGAAGGTCTGGGCGCCGCATGCCGCGGCAATCGCGAGCTTCGCGGGGTGGCGTCCGTAGAGGTGCACGCTCGCGCCGTGAGCCAGCAAGACCTGCGCGGCCAGCAGGCCCAGCTTCCCGTCGCCGAGCACGGCCACTTCCCCGCCCGGCGAGATGGCCACCTGGTCCAGAATCTCGCACGCAGCGGCCACGGGCTCGGCGAAGGTGGCCCGCTCGGTCGGGATGGTTTCCGGAAGGATGTGCAGGTTCCTTTCCGGCAGGGTGAAATACTCGCTGAAGGCTCCGGGGTGGCCGGCTATGCCGAGCACGGTGCGATGCGGGCAGTGCCGGCCCAGACCCGCGCGGCACCAATCGCAGGCGCCGCAGGCCAGGTTGATCTCGCCCACGACGCGGCGGCCGATGAGCGCGGGTTGGCCGGCCTCCACCACCTCACCGACGAACTCGTGGCCGGGCGTGCCGCTGAAGCCGTAGTATCCGCGCTGGAGCTCGAGATCGGTATTGCAGATGCCGGCGGCGAGAAGGCGGATCAGCGCGAATCCCGGAGGGCGCGCGGGCCGCGGGGCCTCGCGAACGTCCACCCGCCCACACTCGATATGGACCGCCAGCATGAGGCCAGCCACTTGGTCCCAGTATAATCAAGAGTTCATGCCTGCCGAACTCACTTGCTTTTCGCCCGCGTGCCGCGCGCGCTTCGCGATCACGGACGTACTCTACAACTGCCCGCGCTGCGGAGGCTTGATCGAGGCCGGGTACCCGGATTGGAGCTACGAGCCGGCGGCCTTGAAGAAGCTGTGGCGCGAACGGCGGATGAGCAACCTGCCGCTCGATGCCAGCGGCGTATGGCGGTATCGGGAGATGATCCCGTTCCTGGGGGAATCCGATCGCGTGGTCTCGCTGCGGGAAGGCAACACACCGCTGCTCGACGCTCCGCGCGCGGCTGCTTACGCGGGCCTCGATCGGCTTACGTTTAAGCACCAGGGCTTCAATCCCACCGGGTCCTTCAAAGACAATGGCATGACCTGCGGCACGGCGCAGGCGCTGCGGCTGGGCATGAAACGCGTGGCCTGCGTCTCGACGGGCAACACGTCGGCGTCCATGGCCGCCTACGCCAGCGCCGCCGGTCTCGATCCCATCATCTTCATCCCGCACGGGAACATTTCGTACGGCAAGCTGGCGCAGGCGCTCGATTACGGTGCCCGCACGCTCCAGGTGGAGGCCAACTTCGACCAGATCCTGGCGCTGGTGCGCACGCTGGCCGATCGGATCGGGATCTACCTGTTGAACTCGATCAACCCGTTCCGCATTGAGGGACAGAAAACGATCCTCGTCGAGATGATGGACCAGCGCGACTGGCGCGTGCCGGACTGGATCGTGCTTCCGGGCGGCGCGCTGGGCAACACTTCCGCGTTCGGGAAAGCGCTGCGCGAGATGCGCGCTTTGGGGCTTATCGACCGGTCGCCGCGGCTGGCGGTGATTCAGGCCGAGGGCTCGGCGCCGTTCTACGACCTGGCGCGCGCCGCCGAGGGCGCCTCGCTCCAGGCCGTCGAGAATCCCGAGACGATGGCGACGGCGATTCGCATCGGCAATCCCGTTTCGTGGCCCAAGGCGCTGCACGAAGTGCGGTGCTCGAATGGCCTGGTGGAGAAGGTGAGCGAACAGGAGATCGCGGACGCCAAGGCGCAGATCGGCCGCTGCGGCATCGGCTCCGAACCCGCTTCGGCGGCGACGCTGGCGGGCATTCGCAAGCTGCGCGCGGCCGGGCTGATGCGCGCGGACGAAGATGTGGTCGCGGTGCTGACCGGCAACCTGCTCAAGGACCCCGACTACATCTACCGCTATCACACGGGCCAGCTCACTACGCCCGGCGGCGGGAAGATCGTGTCCACCTTCGGCAATCAGCCCACGGTGGTGCCGAACGACGCGGACAGGATCGCGGAACTTCTGAGCTGATGCAGGTCAGAAAGTCGCACGGAGGCGGGCG
>DATNLV010000694.1:0-3739 GCA_035602665.1 Bryobacteraceae bacterium
ATGGGCCGGCTCGGGATACCGGCGCCCTCGCGAGCCGGCCACCGGAAACCGCAGCGCCGCCAGGCCCTCGGCCATGTTCGTCCCGCTACTTGGACGGCAGCGAGTCCAGCTCCTCGGCAACGAGGCGGCTGATCGACGGCCGTGCCGTCCGCAGCGGCGTGAGCAGCTTCCGCGCCCGCTCCGGGTCGGTGGGAGCGACGTAGCGAGCCAGCGCGATCGTCGCCTGCTCTTTCGAGACGAAATCGGTCGGGCTGTCGATAATCGACTGCAGGAGCTTCTCGCCATCCGCCTGCCGGTGCTCCGTCTGGTACACGCTTGCCAGCGTCAGCTTGGCCAGCGAGGCGTAGTTGGAGTTTCCCGAATCGATCACTTCCTTGAAGGCGACCTCGGCCTTGTCCAGTTTGCCGCCATTGGCTGCGCTCGATCCCAGATAATACTCCGCCACGGCGCCCTCGTTGCTGCCGGAATACTTGGCTGCGACGTCGCTGAACGCCTTCACGGCTGCCTTCTGCTTGTCATCCTCGGTCGCAAAGGGCTTCCGGTCCATGCCTTCCTGCGGCGCACCCACCGGCGTCTGCCAGACCTCGAGCGCCGCTGTGAGCGCTGCCTGCCGCTCCGCGCCCCGATGCCGGAAGAACACCACCAGGCCCACGATGAGGACGATTGCGGCCACGCCGGCGACGCCGTACCGGATGGCCTGCATGCGATGCTCGTTGAGGAACTCGACGGTAAGGCCGACGTCCTGGGCAAACTCGTCTTGCTTCAGTTTCTTACGGGTAATTCTATCCACGAAAACCTCAGGGAAACACCGATTCTAGCACATAGGGCCCGACACGGCGAAAACCGGAGCAGCCTGCGATGTCCGGCCGTGGACACCATAGACCGCCCCGGTCTTCGCCACTCTGGAGACCCTGTCCCGCTTCTCAGGCAAAACTGCGAACGGCCGCTGCCTCGTCGTCGAAGACCTCGAACACCGTGTACAGCTTGGTGATCTGCAACAAGTCTTTCACGCGCTTGGTCAGGTTGATGAGCTTGAGCTGGCCGCCGCCGTTGGCCACCGACGTGAACCCGGAGACCAGTTCGCCGATTCCGGAGCTGTCGATGTAGGTCACGTCCCCAAGGTTCAGAAGGATTTTCTTATTCCCCTTCGCAACCATCTCGCGAATGCCCTCGCGGAGATTGCTGGATCCTTCTCCCAGGGTGATTCGGCCGGCAACATCAATCACGGTAACATCGCCCACCTGGCGGGGGCTGAGTTTGGCGCTCACGAATCTATCCTCCTCTATTGGCCCGCCTCAATGGATCGGGCGCTCAACTATTGCGTTGTCTCCATGTACTTCACTAACTTGAATTCGGTTCCCGACGGGCTCAACCGCCGGATTTGGAACTCGTCCATGAATGCCCGAATCAGAAAAATCCCGCGCCCGGACTGCTGGAGCAGGTTCGGCTCCGCCAGCGGATCCGGCAGCTTGTCCGGGTCAAACCCTTCGCCTTCGTCGCCCACCACGACCGTCACGTGATCTTTGCCGTTCCACACGGCCAGGTGAACCCGCTTCCGTCGATTGTAACGGTTGCCGTGAACGACGGCGTTTACGATCGACTCGCGGACCGCCATGCCGATCTTGTGCAGATCGTCCTCGTGGAATCCCATGTGCTCCGCCACGCCGAGCACGAGGTGCTCCGCCTCGTCGGCGCTTCCTAGCGCCGAATCGAGATAGGTATCAACCGCTATGGTCTCGCTCGTGTTCTCGGCCATACTTTGCAAGCGGATCGAAACGTTAACTTACCAGATATTGGAGGGCAAAGGCAAAGGAGTCCCTCAGTCCCGTCCGTCCCACCCCGTCGTAGAATCGAAACAAATGGCCATCGCAAGCGTGAATCCCGCCACCGGCGAGCTGCTTCAAACCTTCCAGGCCGATACGCCCGCGGAGGTCGAGCGCAAGCTGGCGCTCTCGGCCGCCGCCTTCCGCCAATGGCGTCGCGTGTCGTTCCCCGAGCGTGCCCGCCTGATGACCCGTGCCGCCGAAATCCTGGAGCAGGGGAAGGATCGTTACGGCCGGATCATGACCGCCGAGATGGGCAAGCCCATCCAGTCCGCGCGCGACGAGGCTGTCAAGTGCGCCTGGGCCTGCCGCCACTACGCGGAAAACGCGGAACGCCTGCTGGCCGACCAGACCGTCGAGACCGCCGCCAGGCTCAGCTTCATTCGCTACCAGCCGCTCGGTCCCATCCTCGCCGTTATGCCCTGGAACTTCCCGTTCTGGCAGGTGTTCCGTTTCGCCGTGCCCGCCCTGATGGCCGGCAACACCGGGCTTCTCAAGCACGCCTCGAACGTGCCACAGTGCGCCCTCGCCATCGCCGGAGTTTTCCGCGAGGCAGGGTTCCCGGAGGGCGCTTTCCAGACGCTGTTGATCGGCTCGGATGCGGTCGCGAGCGTCATCGCCGATGAGCGCGTGAAGGCCGTCACGCTCACCGGCAGCGAACCCGCCGGAATCCAGGTGGCCGCCCAAGCCGGCCGGCACCTCAAGAAGACCGTTCTGGAGTTAGGCGGCAGCGACCCGTTCATCGTCATGCCAAGCGCCGACATCGAAACGGCGGTCCGTCAAGCGGTCCGCGCGCGCGCGGTCAACAACGGGCAGTCCTGCATCGCCGCCAAGCGCTTCCTCATCGCCGAGCCGATTGCGGCGGAGTTCGTAAGGCGCTTCGTCGCCGCCATGGAGGCGCTGCGCATAGGCGATCCGATGGACGAGGCGACCGAGCTCGGCCCGCTCGCGACCCCTCAGATCCTCGAAGGGCTCGACGACCAGGTGCAGCGCTCGGTAGCCGCCGGCGCGCGGCTGCTCACGGGAGGCCGGCGCCTGGAGCGGCCCGGCAACTACTACGCGCCGACGGTGCTGGCCGCTGTCCCCGAATCCGCGCCCGCCGCCTGCGAAGAGCTCTTCGGACCGGTGGCGAGCCTCTTCCGCGTCCCCGACCTCGACGCCGCCATCCGCCTGGCCAACGCCACCTCGTTCGGCCTGGGCGCGAGCGTCTGGACCAACTCCGAGACCGAGCAGGCGCGCTTCATCGACGAGATCGAAGCCGGCCTGGTCTACGTCAACGGAATGGTCGTCTCCGACCCGCGTCTTCCCTTCGGAGGCGTGAAGCGCTCCGGCTACGGCCGCGAACTCGGCGCCGAAGGCATCCGCGAGTTCGTCAACATCAAGACGGTGTGGGTGGGATAGGAGGCTAGCCGCTCCCTGCCCGGCGATCAGGCCTTCGCCCTGGGACTAACCATGAAGCCGATCAGAGCGAATTCATGCTCTCGGATGTTCTCACCCTCGCGCCAGAGGGCAGGGAAACAAAACTCTTCAAAGTCGTCTCGCTTTACGCCGAGATCGGCCAGCTCAGTGGCAAGGAAATCGAAGTTGTCATCGTGACTGCGCACTTCCTGAACCGTCGTCACCAGAATGAATCCCGGGCAGGCGCGGTCGTTCTGGCGCGCCGCAATATCAGACCTCACGAACTCGGCACCTTCGGTCTTCCAGACCTTCATTTCGCCAATGGCGGCCGGCTGTTCGCACTCTGCGCTCTCGCAAAGCCACAGGTCTCGTTTGTCGCGCTCTGGTACGACTGCGAAGGGGAAGTCGGACGTCAGAAGTGCCCTCCAGGCGATGTATTGGTACACATGCTCGCTGTGGACTCTACCAAGCCCGGCCCAACCCTTCACTCTATAGATCGGTTTCGACAACAGCGGCTC
>DATNLV010000700.1:0-4313 GCA_035602665.1 Bryobacteraceae bacterium
CAAGATCCCAAAACCCTCTCCGCCGCGGACGGCCAGTGGCCGCTATCAGGCAATGTCCTCGGCCACTGCCTCATATCAGGCACGTCACTGCGAGGATCTTGCGACACGAGGCCTCCTTTTGCGTGCCGGCGTCCTTGGCACTGCACGTGCACTACGCAGGCTCCGTGAGATTGCGATCCATCGCCGCTCGAGCCGTGTTGGTTTCAGCCTCGGCCGCGTCCGTCTGGGCCCAGAGCCAGCCCCTCAAACTCGACGAACTGGTCGCCCAAGCGCTCCGCGCCAACCCCGAAATCCTGGCCGCACAGAAGCGCTACGAGGCTGCCCGCCAGCGTCCCACACAGGAAAGCACGCTGCCGGACCCCATGCTCTCCCTGGGATACCAGAGCGTCGGAAGCCCTTATCCCGTCGCCGGGATCGGCAGGGAGCAACTGGCGAACGCCGGCATCACCGTGTCTCAAGAGTTCCCCTTCCCCGGCAAGCTCAGCCTGCGCGGCGGGATGGCCGCGAAAGAGGCCGAAGCGGATTTCCAGCAATATCAGACCGTGCAGTTGAACGTCGTCTCGCGCTTGAAGCAGGCTTGGTACCGGCTGTATTACTCCTACGCCGCCACGGACGTGTTGACTCGCGACCGCGAGCTGCTCAACAAGCTGCTGCGCGTTACCGACGCGCGCTACGCGGTTGGCAAGGCCGCCCAGCAGGATGTCTTCAAGGCCCAGACGCAGATCAGCATTCTCGAGACGCGCCTCGTCAAGCTGGAGCAGGAGCGCGCCAGCGCCGAAGCCGAAATCGACAGCCTGCTGAACCGCCCCGCTGGCACACCCGTCGCGAGGCCGGAGGATCTCAAGCCCAAACAGTTCGCGCTGAATCTGGACCAGCTCTACAACGGCGCGCGCGCCGAATCGCCCATGCTGCGCCGCGATCAGAAGATGATCGAGCGAACCGAACTGGCGCTCAACCTGGCGCGCAAAGACTATTACCCCGACTACACCCTCACCGCCGGCTACTTCAATCAGGGCTCCCTGGCGCCCATGTACATGGCTCGCGTCGATTTCAAGCTGCCGGCCTATTTCTGGCGCAAGCAGCGCGCGGGCGTCGCCGAGCAGGCCAGCAACGAGGTCGAGGCGCGGCATAACTATGAGGCCACCGATCAGGGCCTGCGGTTTCGCATCAAGGACGATTACCTGATGGCGCAAGCCTCCTGGAAGCTGATGGAGCTCTACGGCAAGACCGTGGTTCCGCAGGCCAGCCTGGCGCTCGAGTCATCGCTTTCCACTTATGAGACTGGCAGCGTCGACTTCCTTTCCGTGCTGACTAACTTCAGTATGGTCCTCGAGTACGAAATGAATTACTACGAGGAGCTCGCGAACTACTACCAGGCCCTCAGCCGCCTGGAGGAGATGACCGCGCAGAAATTGACGGATTGAGGCTGCGATGAAAATCCTGAAGACGATTCTCGCCTTGGTGTTGCTCGCGGCCACCTTTTTCGGCGGCTACGCCTATAAGAGCCTGTTCCACTCGACCGCCACAGCGAACACTCCCGCGGGCGGCCGCAGGATTCTCTACTATGTGGACCCGATGCATCCGGCGTACAAGTCCGACAAGCCGGGCGTCGCGCCGGACTGCGGCATGAAACTGGAGGCGGTCTACGCCGGGAGCGCCCCGGCAGCCCCCGCAATCGACCGGCCGAGCCTCCCCATGGGCACCATCCGGATCAGTCCGGAAAAGCAGCAGCAGATCGGCGTCGAGTACGGCACGGCGGAAATGACCAGCGGCGGCCAGACCATCCGGGCGGTAGGAAAGGTCGCCTATGACGAGACCCGCCTCGCGCACGTGCACACCAAGTACGAGGGCTGGGTCGACAAGGTGTATGTCGACTTCATCGGCAAGCTCGTGGAAAAGGGCCAGCCTCTGCTGACCATATACAGTCCGGACTTACTGGCCTCGCAGCAGGAATTGCTGTTGGCCGTCAAGGCGAAGGAAGTGATGAAGAGGAGCACGCTGGAAGGAGTCATAGACCAGAGCGAAACGCTGTTTCAGGCCGCCAGGCGCCGACTCGAACTCTGGGATTTCAGCGACGCGCAGATCGATCAGCTGCTTGCAACCAAACAGCCGATCAAAAATGTCACCATCTATTCGCCCATAACGGGCTACGTTCTGGATCGCAAAGCTTTCCCACAAGTCAAAGTAATGCCGGACACGGACCTTTATACAGTGGTTGACCTGAGCAGGGTCTGGATCGTAGCCGACGTCTTCGAAAACGAAGCGCTAAGTGTCCGCCCAGGTCAGACAGCTCGCGTGACGCCCTCTTACGACAAGAGCAAATCGTTCCTGGCTAAGGTTAGTTACATCCAGCCTGAAGTAGACCCGGCCACGCGCACGCTGAAAGTGCGCCTCGATGCCCAAAACCCGGCGATCGCCCTGAAGCCCGACATGTATGTTGACGTGACATTCAACGTAGATTCCGCACCGGCGCTTACTGTGCCCGCCGGCGCGGTGCTCCAGACGGGCGACAGAAATACCATTTTTGTGGATCACGGCGACGGCTACCTGGAGCCTCGGGAAGTGACGATCGGGGAGCAGAGAGGCGACCGGATTGCGGTTCTCAAAGGGCTGAAAGCCGGCGACCGTATCGTGACATCGGGTAATTTCCTCGTCGATTCCGAGAGCCAGCTGAAGGCCGCGGCGTCGGGAATGGCCGGCATGCCGGGGATGGGAGGCAAGAAGTAGTGATCAACAGGATCATTGATTTCGCCGCCCACAACAAGTTCACGGTTTTCGTCCTGATCGGCGCGGCCGTTTTGTACGGCCTGTGGTCGATGAAGACCATGCCGCTCGATGCGATCCCCGACCTCAGCGATACCCAGGTGATCGTCTACTCCAAGTGGGATCGCAGCCCGGACATCATGGAGGACCAGGTCACTTACCCGATCGTCACGGCCATGCTGGGCGCACCGAAGGTAAAAGACGTCCGCGGCTTCTCGGATTTCGGTTACTCGTACGTCTACATTATTTTCGAAGAAGGCACCGACATTTACTGGGCCCGCTCTCGTACGCTCGAGTATCTCTCCGGGGTGTTACCCCGCCTGCCGCAAGGCGTTCAGACCGAACTCGGACCGGACGCCACCGGAGTGGGCTGGGTCTTTCAGTACGCCTCGGTGGACACCAGCGGAAAGCACTCCCTTGCCGACCTGCGTTCCTATCAGGACTGGTATCTGCGGTATTACTTGAAATCCGTGCCGGGAGTGGCGGAGGTGGCGCCGCTGGGTGGTTTCGTCCGCCAGTATCAGGTCAACGTCGATCCCAACAAGCTGCAGACCTACAAGATCGCGATCAGTAAGGTGGTCGACGCCGTGCGTGCCGGCAATAACGACGTCGGAGGCCGCCTGGTGGAGTTCACCGGCGCCGAGTACATGGTCCGCGGCCGTGGATACGCGAAATCCACGGAGGACATCGCAAAGATAGTGCTGACGCGCAGCCAGAACGGCGTGCCGATCCGTGTGCAGGACGTCGGCGATGTGACGCTGGGCCCCGACCTTCGCCGCGGCGTTGCCGACTGGAATGGGACCGGCGACACCGTGGCCGGCATCGTCGTCATGCGTCAGGGTGAGAACGCGCTCGCCGTCATCGAGCGAGTGAAGCAGAAGCTCAAGGACATCGAGCCGGGCATGCCGCCCGGAGTCAAGGTGGTCACCGCCTACGACCGTTCCGACCTTATCCTCCGCTCCATAGAGAACCTGAAGCACACACTGACAGAGGAGTTGATCATCGTCGCCATCGTCATCCTGATCTTCCTCTGGCACGTTCCGAGCGCGATGATCCCCATCATCACCATTCCGGTCGCGGTCATCATCGCGTTCATTCCGATGAAGGCGATGGGCCTCACTTCGAACATCATGTCGCTCGGTGGTATCGCGATCGCGGTCGGAGCGATGGTCGACGCCGCCATCGTCGTCGTCGAGCAGACGCACAAGAAGCTTGAGGAATGGGAGCGCACCGGCCGCAAGGAAGACTATCACACGGTTGTCGTGAACGCGGTGAAGGAGGTCGGCGGCCCGAGCTTCTTCGCTCTGCTGGTAATTGCGGTTTCGTTTCTGCCCGTCCTGACACTGGAAGCGCAGGAAGGCCGCCTTTTCAAGCCGCTCGCTTACACCAAGAACTTCTCGATGATCATTGCCGCGGTGCTGGCCATCACGCTCGACCCGGCCATGCGGCTGGTCTTCACGCACATGAAGAACTTCGAGTTCCGTCCACGCTGGCTGGCGCGTGTAACCAACGCCGTGCTCGTGGGCAAGATACATTCCGAGGAAAGCCAT
>DATNLV010000707.1:0-2560 GCA_035602665.1 Bryobacteraceae bacterium
AGGCCCGCGCGGAGGCCCCGGCATGCAGGAGATGCTCTCTCCCACCGCCGCCCTCACCGGAGCGGGAGTCCGTGCGGCCCTCATCACCGACGGCCGTTTCTCCGGAGGCACCCGAGGCCTCTGCGTCGGCCACATCTCTCCAGAGGCGGCGGCCCGCGGCCCGATCGCGGCGATCCGGGAAGGCGACCGCATCTACATCAACGCCAAAACCTGCCGTCTCGATCTGAAAGTGGACGACGCCGAAATCGCCCGCCGCCTGGAAGCCCTCCCGCCCTTCGAGCCGAAAGTGAAGCGCGGCTGGCTCGCCCGCTACCTTCTCCACGTCACCAGCGCCGATACCGGAGCCGTCTTCGAAATCTGACCTCCCTCCTTCCTCCAATCTTCAAGTCCGCCGGGGGGCGGGCTTCAGCCCGCGCGGGGCTTCAGCCCCGCCCGCTTCAATCTGAGAGAATCTTCTCCAGAGGCGCCACCGGTGGAAGTTCGCGAAGCTCGCAAGCAAGTCAACTACAGCCAGCTCCTCGCCGAGAAAGGTTGGTACCACAGCTTCGCGCTCCCCGACGGCGCCGCGATCGATGGCGTGGTCGCCCTCGCAGCCCAGAAAGACCGCTACGCCCTGTTCCCCATCCCCGCCGATCTCACCGGCCACCGCGTCCTCGACATCGGCGCCTGGGACGGCTGGTTCGCCTTTGAAGCCGAACGCCGCGGGGCAACGGTGACGGCCATCGACTGCGTCGATATCCCCCACTTCCGTGAGATCCGCCACAAGCTCGGCTCCCGGGTGGACTACCGCATCGCCGACCTCTACGATCTGCCCGAAGCGAATCTTGGCACCTTCGACACCGTCTTTTTCTTAGGCGTTCTCTATCACGTCCGCCATCCCCTGCTCGCTCTGGAAATCGTCTGCCGCCTCACCACCGAAGTTGCAATCGTCGATTCCTTCGTCACCGACGCCGACACGTGGCGCAGCCACGCTGACCAGATCCCGTCCCTCGAGTTCTACGAAACCGGCGAGCTCGGCGACCTGGTGGACAACTGGTTCGGCCCCAGCGTCTCTTGTCTGATGGCGCTCTGCCGGTCCGCCGGCTTCGCGCGCGTCGATCTGCTCGAAGCCGCGGGCAACCACGCCATCGTGGCCTGCCACCGCCATTGGGAGCCGCCGCCCGCCGCCGCCAAGCCCGCTCCGGAGTTGCTGACGGCCTACAACTCCCGCGGCTTCGGGATCAACTTCCACGGACGCCGCGACGAGTACCTCTCCTGCTGGTTCCACTCCGACGCCGCCGCGATTCGCCGCCAGGACCTGCGCCTCGAGGTGGGAGGCTTCGGCAGCCCGGCCCTGTTCGTCCGCCGCGAAGAAGCCACGCGCTGGCAGGCCGACTTCCTCGCCCCGCCCGGCCTCGCCACCGGCTGGAACACCGTGCGCCTGCGTCTGGCCGAAACCGATTTCAGTAACACCCTCAGGATCGCCGTCGCCATGCCCCTTCGCGGGAGCGCCCCGCGCATCGAGCGCGTTTGCGACGGCGTCACCTGGGACTACAATCGCATCGACATGGCCGGCGGAGGATTCGTGAGCTGCTGGGTGACCGGCCTTCCCGAGAATTGCGACCGCGTCAACACCCGCGTCTTCCTGGGCACCTCTCCGCTCGAAGTGGATTGGAGCGGAACGGCCGACGCCCACGGCGAAGTGCAAGTCAACGCCATCGTCCCGCGAGATTTCCCGCGCGGCGAGCATCTGTTTCGAGTCGAGTGCGCCGATGTGAGTTCGGCGCCGGTTCCGCTGAAGATCGAGGGGTGATCTGTGCCATTCACGCTGGAAGGAAAATCCGCGTTAGTCACCGGCGCCGCCCGCGGCATCGGGCGGGCCATCGCCACCCGCCTCACCGACGAAGGCGCCTCCGTTCTCATCAACGATCTCGATGAACAGGCCGCGCGCGAGGCCGCCGCCGCCCTGCCCCGCGCGCATTATCTCGCCGGAGACGTCACCAAACCCGGTTTCCCCGAGCATCTCGCCGCCGCCATGATCGAGCGCTACGGCGCGATCGATATCATCGTGAACAACGCCGGCTACACCTGGGACAGCGTCATTCAGAAAACCACCGACGAACAGTTCCAGGCCATGCTGGACATCCACGTCGTCGCGCCCTTCCGCATTCTGCGCGCGGCCTCCGCCTGGCTCCGCGAGACGGCAAAGAGGGAAACCGCGGAAGGCCGCCGGGTGATGCGCAAAGTGGTGAACATCACCTCGATTTCGGGCATCGACGGCAACGCCGGCCAGAGCGCCTACGCCTCCGGCAAATCCGCCGTCGTCGGCTTGACCCGAACGCTAGCCAAGGAGTGGGGCCGCTACAACGTCAACGTGAACGCAGTCGGCTTCGGCCTCATCGAAACGCGCCTGGTGCAGCCGCTGGCGAGTCCGGTCGAGATCCTCGGCCACCAGATCGTCCTCGGCGTGCAGCCCAAGGCGCTCGACGCCGCGCGCCAGGCCACGCCCCTGGGCCGCCTCGGCACGCCCGAAGAAGCCGCCGGAGCCGTGCTCTTCTTCTGCTCCCCGCTCTCGGACTAC
>DATNLV010000716.1:0-2758 GCA_035602665.1 Bryobacteraceae bacterium
TCACCGCCTCCGCCTGCAGACCGCGGACCAGCGCATCATCCAATCCCAGCTTGTCCAAGTCCCTGAATCGTCATTTCCGTCTTATCCGTGTTCATTCGTGTTCATTCGTGGCCCAAGTTGTTTTGGCATTCACACCCCATCGATCACCTCTAACTCCTTCATCCAAAGAGCCCCGCCCCCGTCCAACCCCCCAGAATTCTTGACACCGCCCCGTACCCTCATAGCGGAGGCTAACCGTGTGTCATCAACCGCCGTTCATCACATTTCGCCTACTTCGCCATCCTTCGAGGTCGGCAGCCTGACGCCCATCAAAGGTCCAGGTCGCCGCCGCGCTCGCCGAGGGACGCTCCGTCTTCCAGCCACCTCCCCCGCCACCTGGTCACCTGACCATATCCTCTGCTACCCTAGAAACATGAAGGACCGCGTGCTGAGCGCGTCTGAGTTCAAGGCCAGATGCCTCGCTTGCCTCGGCGAGATCGAGCAGTCCGGCGAGCCCATCACCATCACCCGCCGGGGCCGCCCCGTGGCCGTGCTTGGCCCGGCGAAGCACGGCGCCCGGAAATCGCCTCGCAACACCTGGGCACGAAGGGGTCGAATCGTCGGTGACATCGTGAACCCGGACATGTCCGCGCTGTGGGAAGCCGCCGCACTGGAATAGGAGCCGCCCCTGCGACCGCGTCTGTTATTGGATACTCACACCCTCATTCGATGGCTATTTGAAGCCAGAAAACTCTCCCGGACGCAATCACAGGCGCTCGAGTTGGCAGTCCGGCGCGGCGAGCCCGTGGCCCTCAGCGCAATCACCCTGCTGGAAACCGCCCTCCTCGCAAGCGGAGAAAAGCCGGCATTGAAAGTCTCCCTGGAAGCCTTTTTCCAGGACCTGAACACGAACCCGCTCTTTCGCATCCTCCCCTTGACCTATGAAATCGCCCTGGACGTCGCCTCGCTAGGCCTTCTGCGAGATCCCGCCGACCGCACGATAGTCGCCACCGCGCGCGTTCACCGCCTCCGCCTGGTGACCGCGGACCAGCGCATCATCCAATCCCAGCTTGTCCAAGTGCTTGAGTAGTCATTCCGTCTTATCCGTGTTCATTCGTGTTCATTCGTGGCCCATCTTGTTTTGGCATTCACACCCCTAGCACAACCCCTAACTCCTTCATGCCGCGAGATCCTCAGCATTCCCACCCCCCAGAATTCTTGACTCCCACCCGTACCCTCATAGCGGAGGAAACCGCGTGTCAACCGCCGTTCATCACATTTCGCCGGATTCGCCACCCTTCGAGGTCGCCAACCTGTCGCCCATCCAGGTCCAGGTCGTGGTCGCGCTCACCGCGGGACGCTCCGTCACCCGCGCGGCCGCCGCCGCCGGAATCCACCGCAGCACCATCCATAATTGGATCCGATCCTCGAAGGAATTCCGCGACGCCGTCAATCAGGCCCGCGACTATTTCTTCGATTGCGTCAACGAGCAACTCAATGAACTGTCCGCCGTCGCGCTCGACACTTTGCGCCAGTTACTCACCAGCCCCGATACCCCGCCGTCCCTCCGCCTGCGTGCCGCGCTCGCCGTTCTCGAGCGCCCCGGCCATCGCGACCCCGGCTGGCAGGTTCCCCTACCCGTCGGCACGGTAATGGAGCCCGCGCCCCAGCGCACCATGCGCGCCGAAATGCCGCAACTCCCGCCCTCCTCCCCCCGCAACGCCCCCTGCCCCTGCGGCTCGGGACTGAAACGCAAGCGTTGCTGCGGCGACCCAGTGAAGCTCCCCGGCCTCACCTCCCTTGCCGACCGCCTGCAGGGGATGGGGACGTAGCGCCGACCAACCATGTCCCTTCCCGAAGACTCTACGGCGCCGCGGCCGGCGCTCCCCAATTGGTGGCGCGTGCTCCACAACGACATGTTTGCCCGCGAAGGCCGTTGTCTGCTTTTCGCCCTCCACTCCCAATCGCTCAGGGATTGTCGCGCCTGCCGCACCATCGCCTGGTGCGAATTCTACGACCGCGCGGGGGTCCGCCAGCACGACCGGCTGGCCCTGGCGAAATGGGAGGATGACGGCGCACCCGCCCTGTAGCACAGGCAGGCGAAAAGCTGCTAATATGCGAACAATTGATTTGTTTTCTGGGGGGCCGATGTCAGCCGGACTGGATGCTCTGAAGCACGTCGTAGTCCTCATGATGGAGAATCGCTCCTTCGACCACATGCTTGGCGTGCTCCACGCCGAGGATCCCCGAATCAACGGCCTCACCGGTAACGAGTCGAATCCCGACACCACCAACGAACCGGTACAGGTCCAGCCAACCGCCGCCTTCCAGGGCGAACTCGACCCGGACCCCGACCATCATTTCCCGGCCGTGAACAAGCAATTGTTCTTCGGAACGCCGGGCCCACCGGGCGTTCCGTCCATGCAGGGCTTCGTGCAGAGCTACGCGGATCAGGAGCACAACGTCGCGCACTCCCACAAGATCATGTACTACTTCGCCGCCGGCAAACTTCCGGTCCTGCACGCGCTGGCGCGCAACTACGCCGTGTTCAACGGCTGGTTCGCTTCCATCCCCGGGCCCACGGTCTGCAACCGCGCTTTCGCTCACTACGGAACTTCCTTCGGCCAGGCCAGCCTGAATATCTTCTATGTGCTCGAGCCCTACAAAAGCATCTACGAGCGCATGCTCGCGGCCGGCCACACCGCCAAGCTCTACTATTTCGATCCCGCCAGCTCCACCCAGGAAGTGGTCAATCTCCTGAAGAACCAGCCGCAGATCT
>DATNLV010000734.1:0-15545 GCA_035602665.1 Bryobacteraceae bacterium
CGATCTGCCAGCGCTCGCCCGCTCGGTGCGCCTTACCTTCGAGCGGCGTCGAACACCAGTGCCCACGGATCCGCCATTCGCCTTCACACCGGAATTCCTTGACGACGCGAACAAGCGTGCGCAGTGGCAGGCCTTTGTCAAACGCACACGCGTGCGCACCGATCTGACCCTCCCTCAAGCGGGCGAGCGAATCCGGGAGTTTCTGCTTCCCGTCCTTCAAGCGGCTTCGGCGGAGTCCGCGGCTCCGCGCCGATGGGAGCCCGGCGGTCCGTGGCGCTGAGCCCCTCGGCCCACCCGAACGACACCCGCTTCGAATGGCCAGGTTTGCACGGAGGTGGCCAATCGACCCCCATCAGGCCGCGCTTGGGCGAGTTACGGCTTTGGGAGCACCGTAACCAGCCTCGGCGAAAGGGGATCACCAGAGCCCTACAGCGGCGGATAGGGACGCAGGACCCCTTCGCTTCGGAGCCGCGACCCGTGGGGAGCGAAGCGCTTTTCCTAAGAAGAATCCGTCCAGCACCCGATATGTCCAGACAGAGCGACATAACTCGAACAGGTGCGGGCGCCTACGGCCGGAGGCTGCGGCAGGCGGCCCGCCGGGACTACGGCCTTGACTACGCCGACAGCCACGTCGTTGCATAAAGACCCGCCGGACGGGAGACGGCGCCGTGGTTTCGCCTGGCGTCTGGCGCGCCTGGCCGGGCCGTCGCGGGGGCACCTTCGCGAGCGGTTCGCCGCGCTGACCGCATCCGCCACCGCCATCCGGCAGCGGACCGAACCCGACTTCCTGCAACTGGCGCGCGACCTGCGCGGGCTGCACGAAGGGGCCGCCGAACTGAGCCGGACGACGCGGGAGCATGTGGTCGCCGTGCGCGACTTCTTCGAACAGAACCGGCTCACCGGCGGCGGGGGCGTCGCGGAGCGCGCGCTGGCGGACCTGGAGACCGGCCTGGCGGAAGCCGAAGAGCGGTTGCGGATGCTAGGCCGCACCTCGGCGGCGATGCGCCGGCTGCGCGGCCAGGGGGCCGAGATGCGGCGCGTGGCCAGCCTGCTCGAGGCCTCGGGCTACGGCTTCGCGGTGGAGAGTGCACGCAGCGCCTCGCGCCAGCTTGCCTTCAGCGCCTTCGTGACCGAACTGCGGAGGCTGGCCGCCAAAGTCGCGGCTTTGGGGGAGGCGATCGCCGAACAGGCCCGCTCGGCGGAGGAGGAATCGGAGCGCCTGGGCCGCGCGATGACGGCGAACCTGGCGGAACTTGGCAAGCTCACCGAACGCGCCCGCCGGACGGTGGGCGACACCACGCGGCGCGTCGAGAGCGTCCTCAATGCATCCTGGACCGCTTTGCAGGAAGCCGAGCGCGACACCGCCCGCATTGCCTCCCACGCCAGCGACGCGATCTACCATCTGCAGTTCGGCGACATCGTGCGGCAGAAGCTGGAGCACGTCGCCGATGCGTTCCGGGAGGCCGTGCCCGAACACGCGGACCACGTGCTGTCGGTCCAATCGGGACAGCTCGAGCTGGTGGGCCGGGAGATCGCCTCCGCGCGCGAGCAACTGGACCGCGCCTTTGCCGGGTTGGCGGAGGAAACCGAACGGCTGGCCTCGACCATCGGGCGCTTTGGCGGGGAAGGCGAGCGGGGCCAGGAGGGAGAAGATCCGCTGGCGGAACTCCAGGTGGCCCTGGCGAACATCGAGGAGCTCGAAAGGCGCGGAGGCGAATTGAGCGCCGGCGCCCGCCTCACCTTCGAGCACGCCATGGAGACGGCCGGCCATCTTTCCCGCTACCTGGCAGAGGTCGAGGAGATCAACCGCCAGATGCACCGGCAGGCGCTCAACGCCATCGTCAAGACCGCCCTGCTCGGGGACGAGGGCCGCACGCTCGAGGTCCTGTCGATGCACGTGCAGCGGGTGTTCGGGGAATCGAACGACCTGGTGGCGGAGACGGTGAGGGTGATCGAGAGCCTCTCGGCGGGCGCCGGGGCGGGTGGCATCCCGGGCCCGCGGCAGGATGCGCCGGCAGTTCCCTCGCCCGGCATCGACCAGTTTGCCCGCGTTCAGGACGAGTTTCGCCGCACCATGCGCGCCGCGGCGGTCGAGAGCGAGCACGAGAGGGCCGCCCTCGGCGAGGCGCGGGTCAGCCTGGGCTTTCTCCAGAAGCTGGAAGAGGAAGTCGCGGCATTCGAGCGCGAGGTGGCCGGCGTTCGTCCATCCGCCCCGCGCGCGGAGGCGGGCACCGGCGCCGCAGTCCTGACCGCCCGCTACACGATTGCGAGCGAGCGCGAGGTCGACCGCCGCGTGAGCGGTGCCGCGGAAACGCCGGCCGCCGCGGCGGTGGACGACACCAACATCGACTTGTTCGGCGACCCGCCGCCGCCCGGAACGCCGGCGCCGGAAGACCTGGGAGATAACGTTGAACTCTTCTGAACGCACCATCGAGCACCCGAAGGACGGGCCCCTGCGCGCGGCCGGAGCGGTGGACACCTATGCCGCGGCCGAACTGCGCGACGCGCTGGCGCGGGCCTTGGAGGAGCGGGCCGAACTGACGCTGGATCTATCCGCCGTAGAGAGCTGCGACTTCACCACGATTCAGTTGCTTTGCTCGGCCCGCCGCAGTGCCGGCGAGTTGGGGAAGCCCTTCACGGTGACGGCCCTTTCGGAAGCGGTGACGGGGGCCTCGGCGGCGCTGGGCTTGCCGCTCGATGTGTTTTCGGGCGCCCAGGGGGAATGAGCGATGCCTGCCACCATCCTGACCGCCGACGACTCTCCGAGCATGCGACAGATGATCGCCTTCACGCTCGAAAACGCGGGGTATCAGGTCATCGAAGCCGTGGACGGCAAAGACGCGCTCGAACGGCTTTCGAAGACTTCGGTTCAAATGCTGGTCACCGACCTGAACATGCCGAACCTCGACGGGATCGAGTTGATCAAGCGGGTGCGGACCCTGCCGCAATACAAATACATCCCCATCATCATGGTGACCACCGAATCCGAAGACAGCCGCAAGCAGCAGGGCAAGGCGGCGGGAGCCACCGGGTGGATCGTGAAACCGTTCCGCGCGGAGCAACTGGTGGCGGTGGCGAAGAGGTTCCTGAAGTGAGGGCCAGATGCGGCAGACGAATCCTGTAAACACGTTTCTGCAAGAGGCCGAAGACCTGCTCGAGCAGATCGAAGAGATCGCTCTCGGTCTGGAGGAATGCCCGGACGACGCGGAAGCGGTCAACCGCCTGTTCCGCGCGTTTCACACCATCAAAGGTTCGGGCGCGATGTTCGGCTTCGACGCGGTGGCGGGCTTCACGCATCACCTGGAGACGCTGCTCGACCGGGTGCGCGAGGGCCGCCTGGCGTGGGGCCGCGAGCTGACCGAGTTGACGCTGGCGGCGCGCGACCACATCAAAGCCCTGCTCGCCGCTCCCGATCGCGGCATCGGGGAGTCGGAGGTGGGCCGTAATATCGTGGCCGCCACCCAGGCCCTGTTGAACATCGTGCCGGATGCGGCGGCCGCGCCTTCGGCAGCCAGGCGGGAACCCGGCGGCGGGGACCCCGCGGAATCGCGCCCGCCCGCCAACTGGCGGATTCGTTTCCATCCCAATCCCGACCTGATGGTCAACGGCACCAACCCGGCCTGGCTGCTCGACGAACTCCGCGCGCTGGGCTCGGCGACCGTAACCGGGCACGCCGAGGCGATCCCCTCGCTCGACGCGATCCAGCCGGACCGCTGCTACCTGTGGTGGGAGATCGCGCTCGCGACCAGCGCCGGCCTCGACGCCATTCGCGACGTCTTCATCTTTGTCGAAGACGGGAGCCGGATCGAGATCGAGGAAGCGGCCGCGGCCGGGCAACCGGCTGACGCCCCGCAGGCGGCCGTCGCCGGGCAACCCGAGGACGCCGCAGCGCCGGCTGCCGTCGCCGCGCCGAGGAAGACCGCGCCCGGCGCCCAGCGCGCCGACGAACCCTCGCGCCAGGGCCAGGCCGCGGACGCGACCGTCCGGGTGCCCTCGGAGAAGCTCGACCGGCTGGTGAACCTGGTGGGCGAGCTGGTGATGAACCAGTCGCGGCTAACCCAGGCGGCGGCTCGCATGGCATCGGCGGAACTGGCCTCGCCGGTTGAAGAGATCGAGCGGCTGGTGGCGGAACTGCGCGACAACGTGCTGGGCATCCGCATGATGCCGATCGGGAGGACTTTCAACCGCTTCAAGCGCCTGGTGCACGATCTGTCGACCGAGCTCAGCAAGGAGATCGACCTGGTCACGGAGGGCGCCGAGACGGAACTGGACAAAACGGTGCTCGACCAGTTGGGCGACCCGCTGGTCCACCTGATTCGCAACAGCATCGATCACGGCATCGAGCCGCCCGCCGAGCGCGAGCGCAACGGGAAGCCGCGCCGGGGCAGTATCCGCCTGAGCGCGGTGCACGCCGGATCGAACGTAGTGGTCAGCATCGCCGACGACGGCCGGGGCCTGGACCCGGCGGCCATTCGCGCGCACGCCATCGAGAAACAGATCGTCGCGGCCGACGCCGTGCTCTCGAACCGGGAGATTTTCAATCTGATATTCCTGCCGGGTTTCTCTACCGCGCGGCAGGTGACGGCCGTTTCCGGGCGCGGGGTGGGGATGGACGTGGTGAGGCGGCAGGTGGAAGCCCTGCGCGGGGCGGTCGCGGTGGCGAGCGAACCGGGACGCGGCGCGACCATCTCGCTGACGCTGCCGCTGACGCTGGCCATTATCGACGGCCTGCTGGTGGAGGTGGAACGGGACCAGTTCATTCTCCCCATGTCGTCGGTAACGGAAAACGTGGAGTTGCACGCCGCCGAGCGCCGGACCAAGAACGGGCGCAACGTCATCGCGGTGCGCGGCGAACTGGTTCCGTATATCGATCTGCGGGAGGTGTTCGCGATGCGCGGCGAGCGGCCCGAGATCGAGAGGATCGTGATCGTGCATTACGAAGACACGCGGGTAGGCCTGGTGGTCGACCACGTGGTGGGCACGCATCAGACGGTGATCCAATCGCTAGGCAGGTTCTACAGCCAGATCGAGGTCGTTTCGGGCGCCACCATCATGGGCGATGGCCGCGTGGCGCTCATTCTCGATCCGGCGCGGCTGATTCATTTTGCGGATGCGCGCTCCGACCAGCCGGCGCCGGTCTGGGAGGCAGTCTCCGCTTGACGGAAATTCTAAGGTGACATCATGAAAAACTGGAAAATCGGACAACGCATCGCCGCCGGCTTTGGCGCGGTGATTCTGATCACTCTGGCGCTCGGTCTGTTCGCTTACGGCCGGCTCAGCGTCATCGACAGGAACGCAAACGAGATCACGCTGAACGCACTGCCGACGGTATACGCCATCGGGCAGATCGTGACCAATGTAGCCACGGAATACAACCTCGTTTTCGAGCACGTGCTGGCGGGCGATAAGGCCGAGAAAGGGCGCCTGAGCGCGGAGATCCAGGACATCCGGTCCCAGAACTCGAAGCAGCGCGCCAATTACGAAAAGCTGATCAACTCCGAAAAAGGGAAGGAGCTGTTCGCCACAACCGGCGCGGCCCGCACCGCCCTGGCGGCGGCGATGGACGAAGCGCTGAAGCAGAGCGACGCCGGGCGGCGCGACGAGGCTTTGTCGGTGGTCGAGCGGGAGATGAAGCCGGCATACCGCCGATACGCCGAGGCGGCCTCGACCATGGTCGCCTACAACAAGGCGGGAGCCGACGAGGCGGGCAAACAGGCGCAGGATAGCGTTTCGGCCGCCAAGACGGGCGTGCTGGCCGGCCTGTTCGCCGCGCTGATCGCGGGGTTCTCGATATCCCTTTTCGTGGCGCGCAGCATCACGCGGCCGCTCTCGACGGCCGTGGAACTTGTCGGCAAGGTGGCCACGGGCGACCTGACGCACAAGGGGGAACTGCATTCGCGGGATGAGTTGGGGGCGATGATCGCGGCCATCAACGGGATGGTGGAGAACCTTCAGAAGAGCGCCGCCGTCGCGCTGGCCATCGCGGAGGGCGATCTCACGGTGGAGGCAACCGTGCTCGGGGAAAAAGATTCGCTCGGGCACGCCCTGAAGCAGATGCTGGCGAACCTGGAGAACACAGTGAGGGAAGTCACGGCCGCGGCCGACAGTGTGGCCACCGGCAGCCAGGAGATGAGCGCCACTTCCCAGCAACTCGCCCAGGGCGCCTCCGAACAGTCCGCGGCGGCCGAGGAGGGCACCTCGTCCATGGAGCAGATGGCCTCGAGCATCCAGCAGAATGCCGACAACGCCCGCCAGACCGACAAGATCGCTTCGCAGGCCGCCGAGGACACCCGTTCGGGCGGCGAGGCGGTGGCCAAGACGGTGGAGGCGATGAAGCAGATCGCGCAGCGGATCTCGGTCATCGAGGAGATCGCCCGCAAGACCGATCTTCTGGCGCTGAACGCCGCGGTCGAAGCCGCGCGCGCGGGCGAGCATGGGAAAGGGTTCGCGGTGGTGGCCTCGGAAGTGCGCAAACTGGCCGAGCGCAGCCAGACCGCGGCGGCCGAGATCAGCAGGCTGACCAGCGACGGCGTGGCGCTGGCGGAAAACGCCGGGCAGTTGCTGGTGCGGCTGGTACCGGATATCCGCAAGACGGCGGAACTGGTGCGGGAGATCGCGGCGGCGAGCGGCGAGCAGAGCAGCGGAGCGGCCCAGATCAACAAGGCCATCCAGCAGCTCGACCAGGTGATCCAGCAGAACGCCGCGGCGTCGGAAGAGATGGCCTCCACCTCCGAGGAGCTTTCGAGCCAGGCCGAGCAAATGCTGTCGAGCATCCGGTTCTTCCGCGTGGACGACGGCGGGCACAGGCCACAGGCAAAACCCGCGCCTCACGCCAGGCGGGCCGCGAGGCCAGCCGCCAAACCGGCCCCCGGTTCGGTCACCTCGTCGGTGGCGCATCTGGACCGCGCCGTGAGATCGGCCGGCCCGCACATCGATCTGGGTGCAGGCCCGGCGCGCATGGCCGACGACCACGATTTCGTCAGCTACCGGGAGGAGCAATGACGACCACCATCACCGAAGCCGCCCAGTACATCACCTTCCGGCTGGGCGACGAGCTGTTCGCCATCGGCGTCGGCCAGGTCCGGGAGGTCCTGGAGATCGCCCGCATCACCCGCGTGCCGACCGCGCCCGACTACATGCGGGGCGTGGTGAACGTGCGCGGCAAGGCGATTCCGGTGGTGGACCTGCGGCGGCGCTTCGGTCTGGCGCCCGCCGCGGACACGCTGACGACCCGCATCATCGTGATGGAGCTGGAGCTGGACGGCGAGACGACCATCCTGGGCGGGGTGGCCGACAGCGTGCACGAGGTGATCGAGCTCGAGCCGGGCGAGATCGATCCGGCGCCGCGCATCGCCATGCGCTGGCGGACGGAGTTCATCCGCGGCATGGGCCGGCGGGGAGAGGATTTCATCATCGTCCTGGACATCGACGCGGTGTTCTCGTCGAAGGAGCTGGCGGTGGTGGAGCAAACAGCCCTGGGGGCCACGGCGGCCTGACGCCCGGGCGCGGCGCCAGGGGAGGGCGTTCGATATGGCGCGAATCCTGGTCATCGACGATTCGGCCTCGGTGCTGGAACTGGCCGGACAGATTCTTGGCCAGGCGGGGCATGAGGTCGTGACCGCGGAGTCCGGCAAGCAGGGCGTGTCGATTCTCGCCTCCCAACCGCTTGACCTGGTGATCACCGACATCTACATGCCCGAAGAAGACGGCCTGGAGGTGATCCGCAACGCGCGCCGCACCTGCCCCGGACTGCGCGTTCTGGCCATGAGCGTGGTGACGGGCAAGCGCGGCATGCTGAGCGTCGCCCGGGCCCTTGGCGCCGCCGGGACGCTTCTGAAACCGTTCGCGGCCGGCGATTTGCTGGCTGCCGTCGACCGCTGTCTCGAAGGGTCGAGGGGGCCGGGCGGAAGGCGGACGCATGACTGAACCGTTCACGGGCGGGGAGGGCGAAGCGAGGTCCGGCGAGGCGGCGCTCCTTACCGAAGACCTGTCCCAGGCGGACTTCGAACGGTTCGCCGGGCTGATCACCCAGCGGCTGGGCATACGGATGGTGGAAGCCAAGCGGACCATGCTGCAGGGCCGGCTCGCCCGCCGGATCCGGCAGCTACGGCTGTCGGGCTTCGAGGAATACCGCCATTACCTGTTTCACTCGCCGCAGGGGGAAGAGGAGTTCGTCCATTTCGCCGACGCGGTCACCACCAATAAGACGGACTTCTTTCGGGAGCCTCAGCATTTCGACTACCTGGTGAAGGAAGCGCTGCCGGCGCTCGACGGCTCCCTGCACTCGCGCCTGTGGGTGGCCAAGGTGTGGTCGGCGGGATGCTCGTCCGGCGAAGAGGCTTGGACGCTGGCCATGGTGCTGAGCGAGTACGGGAAGGCGCGGCCCGGGTTCGAGTTCTCGATTCTGGCGACCGACGTTTCGACGCGCGTGCTGGCCCGCGCGCGCGAGGCCACCTACCCGCGGGAAGCGGCAGAGGCCTTGCCGCCGGCCCTGCGCCAACGTTATTTCCTGAGCAGCCGCGACGCATCGCTCAAGCTGGTGCGCGTGGCCCCCGAACTGCGGGCGAAAGTGACCTTCGAGCACCTGAACTTCATGGACCGGGCCTATGGCGTGAAAACGGTTTTCGAGGCGATCTTCTTCCGGAATGTCATGATCTACTTCGACAAGCCGACGCAGGAGGCGGTGGTGAACAGGCTGTGCCAGCATCTGCGGCCCGGCGGCTACCTGTTCGTGGGCCACTCGGAATCGCTCGCGGGACTCGCCGTCCCGTTGCGTCCGGCGGCGGTGGCGGTCTATCGAAAATCCGGCTGACCGACAGGAGAGCGATGACACGGGGTACAAAGATCCGGGTTCTGATCGTCGACGACTCGGCGTCCGTCCGCCAGAGCCTGAAGGAGGTGCTGGAGAGCGACCCCGAGATCGAGGTGAGCGGCACGGCCTCGGACCCTTTCGTGGCGGCGGCGCGCATCGAGCAGCAGGAGCCCGACGTGATAACCCTGGACATAGAAATGCCGCGCATGGACGGGCTGACCTTCCTAGAGAAGCTCATGGCGCAGCATCCGATTCCGGTGGTGATTTGCTCGAGCCTCACCGAGAAAGGCTCCGACACGGCGCTGGTGGCGCTGGAACGGGGCGCGGTGGAGATCATCACCAAGCCCAAGCTGGGCACCCGGGAGTTCCTGCAGGAATCGTGCATACGCATCTGCGACACGGTGAAGTCGGCGGCCCGCGCCGGGACGAAGGGGCACCTCGCGGCGGCGGAGCGGAAGATCGCGCCCAAGCTCAGCGCCGACGCGGTGCTGGCCAAACCATCCTCGCAGGCCATGATCCGGACCACGGAGAAGGTGGTGGTGGTAGGCGCTTCGACCGGCGGCACCGAGGCGCTGCGCGAGTTCCTCGAAGCGCTGCCGGCCGACGCCCCCGGGATCGTGATCGTGCAGCACATGCCGGAGAAATTCACCGCCAGCTTCGCCGCCCGTCTCGACCAGCTGTGCCGGATCAACGTCAAGGAAGCGGAGCAGAACGATTCGGTGATCCGCGGGCAGGCCCTGATCGCGCCCGGAAACCGGCACATGCTGCTCAAGCGCAGCGGTGCGCGCTACTTCGCGGAGATCCGGGACGGCCCGCTGGTGAGCCGGCATCGCCCCTCGGTGGACGTCCTGTTCCGGAGTGCCGCCCGGTATGCCGGCCGGAACGCGGTGGGCGTGATCATGACCGGGATGGGAGACGACGGCGCCCAGGGCATGTTGGAGATGAAGAAAGAGGGCGCCACCAACCTGGCGCAGGATGAAGCAAGTTGCGTGGTCTTCGGAATGCCCGCGGAAGCGATCCGCCTGGGCGGGGTCGATCGCACGCTGCCGCTAGGCCATCTGGCGGACGAAGTGGTCCGGCTGTGCCGCTGACCGGCTCACCGGGAACGGCACGCGGGCCCCGGCTCCATCCGGGCCCTCTCGACACTCGTCAACCGGCGGCGGTCGGTTGGCCGGCGCCGCGGCGTGCCGGCGTCTATTGAATCAGCTCCAGGGACCTTAGCTTGCCTAATAACTCGGCCGTGTCGATGGGCTTGACGACATAGGCGTCACAAAGCGCCCGGAAGGACCGGAACACTTCTTTCATTTCCTTGACCGCGGTGGTCATGACGATCTTCACGCCCTGGGGCGGGACCACGTTGCGCGACTCCTCCAAAGCCCGGATTTGTCTGAGAGCCTCCTGGCCGTCCATCTCGGGCATCATAATGTCCATGCAGATCAGGTCGTAGGGCGACCCGCTGCCGGCCGCCATGCGGAATGCCTTGAGAGCCTCCGTGCCGTTGACCGCGATGTGGCATTCGCCATAGCGGGAGAGGAAGGTCTGCAGAAAAAGGCGATTGGTGAAGTCGTCTTCAACGATAAGGGTTTTCATAGAGTGCCGTCCTTTTCGGCTACAGCCATTGGGCGCGCTCCAGCGTGCCTTTGAGCTTCTCGAATTCCTCCAGGGCCCGGGGCAGGATCTCGCCGAAACGATCCATCCGGCCCGCGGCGGCTGCCCGTTCCATCTCCAGGGCAACGGCGTGGAGACGGGGGGCCGAGACGGTGGCCGCCGATCCCTTGAGCGAATGGGCCTGCAAGCGGGCGCCCGGGCCGTCGGCCTCGTCCAGCCGCTTGCGGAGAATGTTCAACTGCGACGGGAAATCCTCGAGGAAGCCCCGGACGATTACGCGGGCCAGGTCTTTATCTCCCATGAGCCTCTTCAGCAAAGACTCGGAATCGAAGGCCGGCGCTGCCCGCGCGGCGGTCGGGTCCGCCGGCCCGGAATCGGGACTGGGAAGCCACTCGGCCAGCACTTCGGCAAGCCGTCGCAGATCCACGGGCTTGGAGAGATAGTCGTCCATGCCTTCGGCCAGGCACCGGTCCCGGTCGGCCGCCATGGCGTCTGCCGTAAGCGCAATGATCGGAATTGCCGTATGAGCCGACGCGCGGATCCGGCGGGTGGCTTCGAAGCCATCCATAGCCGGCATTTCGCAGTCCATCAGGACCAGATCGTAGCGGCCATGCCGCAGGGCCTCGACGGCGTCGGCGCCGTTGGTGACGGCGCTGCCCTGGTAGCCCAGCTTCGCCAGCTGCGCCAGGGCAACCTCCCGGTTCGTGGCATTGTCCTCCGCCACCAGAATCCTCGCGTTCCCCGCGACAGGAGTCTTGGGGATGGGCATGCGGGAGCTCGCGTCTTTCCGCGCCCCCACAGCCTGCTGCCGGGCGGCGGGCGCCGGATCGAAAACCGCGGTGAACCAGAAGATGGAACCGCGGCCCTCGTGGCTGTTGACCCCGAGGCTGCCCCCCATCAGTTCGACAAGCTGCTTCGCAATGGCCAGCCCGAGCCCGGTGCCCCCGTACTTGCGCGTGGTCGAAGCGTCGGCCTGAGTGAAAGGAGAGAAGATCTCGGCCGCCCGATCCCGGCGGATCCCGATTCCCGTATCGGTGACCGTGAAGCGAAGCGTCGCCTTGCGGCCGGCCCAGCTATCGACGGTCACGGCCAGCGCCACCTCGCCCCGCTCCGTGAACTTGACCGCATTGGCGATGAGATTGGTCAGCACCTGGCGCAAGCGCTGGGCATCCCCCAGAAGAATGTCCGGGACCTCCGCCGACACGCGCGAGTAGACGTTCAGGTTTTTCTCTCTTGCCTGGACCCGCAGAAGCTGAACCACATTGTCGATGGTTTCGCGGGGGTTGAAGCCGACCTTCTCGAGCGTCAGCTTGCCCGCCTCGACCTTGGCCAGGTCCAGGATCTGGTCGATGAGGGCCAGAAGGGCCCAGCCGCTGTCCTGCGCCACATCGAGGCACTGCCGCTGCTCCCCCGCAAGATCGGTTTCCGCCAGGAGCTGGAGCATGCCCAGGACGCCGTTCATGGGGGTGCGGATTTCGTGGCTCATATTGGCCAGAAAGCAGCTCTTGGCCCGATTCGCGGCATCGGCGTCCCGGCGGGCGCGAATCAGTTCCTCTTCGTAGCGCTTTCGCTCGCTGGTGTCCTCCGCGATTCCAACGATTCGGATCAGTTGCCCGGCCCGGTCGCGGACCGGGAAAGCCCGGTCGCGGATCCATTTCTCCTGACCGTCCGGCGTGCGGATGCGGTATTCCGATTCGAGAGCTTCTCCCTTGAGTTGCCTGGCAAACATCGCGAGGGCGCGTTCCCGGTCATCGGGATGGATCGCGGCCGCCCAGGCCATGGGGTCCCGGTAGAGGCTGTCGCAGGTCCGGCCCCAGACCGATTCATAAGTGGGGCTGACATAGATGATCTGGCCGGCGTCGGGGGACATCATCCAGAAGACCTCGCGAATGTTCTCAGTCAACTGGCGGAACTTCTCTTCGCTCGCCTGCAGGGCCTGCTCGCTTTGCTTGCGCTTGGTGATGTCCAGGCTCAGTCCGACGTGCCCGAGGAACTCGCCGGCCGGGGACAGCCGCGGCTCCGCGTAGCAGGCGACCCAGCGCCACTGGCCATCGCCACTCCGGACCCGGGTCTCCGCGTTGAATGACCTGTGATCCCGCACCGCGAGGTAGAGAGTGTGGACGTATTCCGGCGCGTCGTCCGGGTGCATCAGCGCCTGCCATTTATCCCCGTTCACCTCTTCATAGGTGGCACCGAAGTATTCGCGGAAAGCCCGGTTGATGAACCGGATGCCGCCCTGCTCGTCGGTCACCCACATCAAGGCCGGACAGCCGTCCGCCAGGATGCGGAAGCGCTCTTCACTCTCGCGCAGGACCTCGTTCGCCCGCTTCCGCTCCGTGATGTCTTCGACGTGCACTACGTGACAGGATGGCTCGCCGCCGGGGCCGCGGAGCTGCGCAATCCGTATCCGCACCCACACTACGGCCCCGTTCCGGTGGACGTAGCGTTTTTCATCCTCCGCGCAACGGTCTCGGTTTTCGCGAAGCTGCCCGGCGACCCCTTGGCACCGGTCCAGGTCGTCGGGGTGGGTGAATTCCGCCCACTGCCGGCCCAGCATTTCCTGTTCGGAATACCCTAACATCCGGCAAAACGCCGCGTTGACCCGGATGAAGCGCCCGTCCAGTCCCGCCAATAACATGCCGAACGGGGCGTGTTCAAAAACTTCGCGGAATCGGTCCTCGGTCTGGCGCAGCGCCTCTTCGGCCCGCTTGCGCTCGGTGATATCCTCCACGTGGCTTACGTAGCAGGACGGCTGGCCATCCGGGCTCCGCAGCAAGGAAACCTTCATGCGCACCCAGGCCATACGTCCACTGCGGTGAAAGTAGCGTTTCTCCAAGTCCAGGCTGCGGTCCTGATCCTTCAGCAGACGTTCCCTGAGCTGGATGGAAGGCGCCAGATCGTCGGGATGGGTCAGTTTGTCAAAAGAAGTCGCAAGCAGTTCCTGTTCGGTATACCCCACCATCCGGCAGAAAGCCGCATTCACCTCGAGGAAACGTCCGTCCGCGCCGGTGACGCAAACTCCGGAAGGGGCGTGCTCGAACAGGTCGCGGAATCGCTCCTGGCTTTCCCGTAATTTCCGCTTAGCCTCGACGCGCACGTGAATGTCGTGGGCGATGGCCGAAGCGCCCACTACGTCTCCGTTTGCGTTTCGTATGGGAGAGATGGAGAGGGCTACGTCCACATCGCGCCCGTCCTTGGCCCTAAGAACCGTTTCGAACGGCGCCACCGGGTTCCCCTTGCCAACCGCATCCAGGAACCGGGCCACTTCTTCGCCTCGGCCCGGCGGAGCGAGAATGCCAATGCTGTTGCCAACGGCCTCCTGGGACGAGTAGCCAAACAGTTTCTCGGCGCCCTGGTTCCAACTGACGATGGTGCCATCCGGATTCACGGCGTGAATGGCGTCGTCCGAGCATTCCACGATCGAGGCCAGCAAAGCGCGGCTTCTTTCCGCCTCGTGGCGCTCGGAGACGTCGCGCAGGATGCAGGCGATGGCCACCAGTTCTCCGGAGGAGTTGCGGATGGCGAAGCCCGAGACCGAGGCGTGGAAGCACCGCCCGTCTTTGCGCAGGCCGATGCCATCATATTGTGAGACGGCATGGCCCTGCGTTACGCGTTGGATGAGACCCGCCAGAAGGACCAGCCGGTCGGGCGGCACCAGAATGGAAGCGTCCTTTCCGATCACGTCCACGGCGGCATGGCCGAATACCGCCTCCGCGCCGCGGTTCCAGGTGAGGATGGCGCCGGCGGGGGTGAACGTGAAGATGGCGTCCTCGGAACTCTCGACGATCGCGGCCAGGAACGCCTGCGTTTCTTCCGCCGCCCGCCGCCCGGTGACGTCCCGCTTGATCGCGATGTAGTTGATAATCTGGCCGCCCGCATCCTCCACCGGCGTAATCTGCATCTCCTCGATGTAGAGCGTTCCGTCCTTGCGCCGGTTGACCAGCTCGCCCTGCCAGACCCGGCCGCCGCGGATGGTATTCCAGAGATCCTCGTAGAGCGCCGCGGACTGGCGTCCGGATTTGAGGATGCGCGGCTGCTGGCCCACGGCTTCCTGGCGGGGGTATCCCGTCAGCGCGGTGAAGGCGGGATTCACGTACTGAATTGTCCCGTCGGTCGCGGTAATGACGATGGCTTCCGCGGCCTGTTCGACAGCCGCGGCCAGGCCGGCGCGATCCACGATGCCGATTTCCTGCCGCAGGGTTCACCTCGAAGAGGTTGCGACCTCTTGTCTCTTTATCGGCTGGGCGGGCGGGTTTCCGTAGGGCGTCGAGGCGCGAAGCGGCAGGCCCAACTCGTCAAGACCAGAAGGCAAGAGCTTCAGCCGCGCAGCGAGGTAGTGGAGCCGCTCGCCCATTCCCGCAGCATCCCTTCTCCAACCTCGGCAAACTCCTGGTGCTGCTGCATATAGGAGCGGACTTCTGTTGCCGTCTCCCGGATCGCTTCGTCGATACGTTCCAACATCTGCCTGATCTTCGAGGGCGTGCCGCCGGCCCGCGTTTCACCGAGTCGCCTCAGTTCCTTCGCCGTGGGCCATTTCGTCGAACCGTTGAGCGTCAGGGGCAGGCTGTCTTTGCCGAGTTAGACAGACGTCGTCACCAGATCGTAGACCGGCGCCAGTCTGGCCGCACCCTGCACGCCGTCATAGACAACCCCAAAGTTCTTCAGATGCGCGTCGCCATTGTGAAGCGCACAGTTCAGCGCAATCAGGGTGAACAGCTTCGGTCCTGAACTGGTCGAGAGGATCGGGAACGGAGACGGGAACTGAGCGGACGGCGGAAGAATCGCCCGCCTTGAATCCAGCCAAACCACTCATTTATTTGGTGCGGATGAAAGGACTTGAACCTTCACCCCCTTGCGAGGACTAGAACCTGAATCTAGCGCGTCTGCCAATTCCGCCACATCCGCACGATTTGGACGGGTACCATATCATTGTCTGCGAGCGAGTGCGGGCTGTCAAATGTCCGCGCCCCGAACGGTCGCGGTTCGGTGCTGGGGCGCGGTCCGAAATCAGACCAGCGCCGGCTCCTCGATCGCCAGCTCCCCTTTGTCCGCGTCGAGCGAGGCCACCGGTCCAAGCGGCAGCGTGAGCTGATCGTCGGTGTGGCCGATGGTCAGCCCGGAGAGC
>DATNLV010000741.1:0-4551 GCA_035602665.1 Bryobacteraceae bacterium
CAGCAGGCGGCGCTGCCAGGCCGCAATGGTTTCTCCGGCGTTCTTGGTGTACGCCTGCTCGGCGGCGCGGAGGACATCGAGCTGCACGCGAGGGCGATCGATCAGGTCCGGCTCCGCCATCGCCTGGCGGAACTGCTCGTAGCGATCCTGCAGGAAGGGATACTCTGCGGTGATCTCGGCCAGGCAGGCCGGATGCGGGTTCACCAGTTCGACTTCGCGCCTGCGGTGGCGCCGGCGCGGCGGCTCCTGCGGAACCTCCATCGCGTCGAGCACCGCGTCGAGCAGGTTCAGCGAAAGGACCACCAGCACGCTCGCCAGCGGGTCCGTGCCCTGCAGCTTCCAGGCGATGCCGCCGGCGTGCGCGGCGATCTCGTCAGAGCGCGGCTGGGGATAGACGCGATACGCTTCGACGTACTTCTCGAAGCCGATGCGGCCGAGCGTGTAGGGATCGGGGTATTGATCGGGCAGGTGCGGGCGCTCTCCGAGGTCGGGATCGGCGAAGAGGACCTCCGCGCCGGTTTCGGCCGCGGTGCGAATCGCCTCCGTGAACGGGTCGGCCGGCTCCACCGGCACGTAGATCGCCTGCTCTTCGGACTTCGCGTCGGGATAGACCAGGACCGTCATCTGGGGCAGGCGCGCGACGGCTTGCAGATAGGCTGGCTCGAGCGTTGCCGGCAACTCCACGGCTACAACGCGCGGGCGGTCGGCGAGAATTGCCCGACGAACCTCGAGAGCGAACTCGAGGCGTCCCGGGGCTACCGGGAGGTAGCGGAAGTTGCCGCGGCGGAGGCTGCCAGAGTCGCGCAGGAGGTCGTCGAGTTCCGAAGCCACGTTTCTATTGTCGCGCGGCGGGACGCAACTCGACGCGGCCGGCCACGCCTTCGAGCGAGACCCTTGACTCGCCGCTGACGATCACCAACTCGGCCATGCGTGGCACCTTGATGCGATAGTGCACCACCGGCTGCTCGGTGCATTCGCCGAACAGGGCCGCCAGCAGGCGGGGGACGCGGTGGTCCACCAGCGCGTACTCGGGCGTGATGCGGACCGAGCGCGGCCAGGCATCCACGCGCACGTCCGTTCCTACCACGCAGGCGCGCTGGCTGCCCAGAATGTCGCGCGGCTCGATGCGGGCATCGACCTCGACCTGGTTCCGATCCCAGGCCGTGACCTCGATGCTTCCGCGGGCGTTGCGCAGGAAGACGCGCCCGGCCGGATCGAGCGCGACGCTCTTGTGGATCTCGCGGGCCGGCATCAGCGCCGAAAGCGTCATCATCGCCAGGACCGTTGCCGTGTTCACACGAGCAGACTATCAGCGCATGGCGGCGCGTTCACCCGCTTTTCGGCAAATCCCGCGCGGCCACCGGCGAATGACCGTGCCCGGGGGGCGGGCTTCAGCTCGCGCGGGACTTCAGTCCCGCCGTAAACTATCTCCATGGCCCGCCTTCTGAAGCTCGCCGCTTTGGTGGTTGCCTTAGGCGTGGTTTGGGTCGCAGGGGCGACCCTGGTTGTCGAAAGGGCGGCGCGGGGCAGGACCTGGTCCGATGCGGCGGCGATTCCGGCGCGCCGGGTGGGACTGGTGCTCGGCTGCGCGCGAGTGCTCGGCGGCGGGCAGCGCAACTCTTTCTTCGATACCCGCATCGCCGCGGCCGCGCGCCTGTTTCACGCCGGGAAGGTGGAATACCTCGTTGTGAGCGGGGACAACCACGTGCGCGGTTACGACGAGCCGCAGGACATGAAGGACGCCCTGGTCCAGGCCGGCGTGCCCCCGCAGCGCGTCTATTGCGATTACGCGGGCTTCCGGACGCTGGACTCCATCGTGCGCGTGCGCGAGATCTTCGGCCAGAGGGCCATCACCGTTGTCTCGCAGGAATTCCACAACCAGAGGGCGATCTTCATCGCCGGCCAGCGCGGTGTGGACGCCATTGGCTTCAACGCCGCTGAGGTGGACGCCTACTACAGCTTCAAGACCAAGTGCCGCGAGCTGGCGGCGCGCGCGAACATGCTGGTGGACCTTTTTGTTTTGCGCCGCGAGCCGAGATTTTTGGGAAAAAAGGTGAGACTTCCCGCCTGATGGCTACCGATTTGTGATCGCTAAGCGCCGAAACATGATATAGTTAGAGTGCGTTTGATAGTCCCGCCGAACTTGGCCGTGATGCCAGCCCGCCTCGTATAGCCTGCTCTCAAACGGCAAGGAGACCACGTGAAGAACATCTTTGTGGGCAACTTGGACACGGGCACTACCGCCGCCTCGATCCGCTCGCTTTTCCGGTCGCACGGAACCGTCGGGCATTTCAAACTGATGACGGACCGGGAAACGGGCGCCTCGCGGGGGTTCGCCTTTGTCGAAATGGCGGATTCGGAGGCCGACGTCGCGATCGCGGCCTTGAACGGCAGCATGGTGGAAGGCCGAACCGTGGACGTCCACGAGGGGCGGCCGAGGTTGCACGCGACCAGCGTGGCCACCGAGCGCCACGTGCCGCGGCTATAAGCCTATGACTGGAAGAATCAAAAGCCTCAGCGCCATGAGCCCGTCGGGCTTCATCAGCGCCGCCAGCGGGAACGACGTCTACTTCCACTCGTCGGAGGTGTTACCGCCCGGCGCCGGTGGTCTGGCGATCGGTCAACTGGTAACGTATGACATCGGCGGCGGCAAGTGGCCCTCGGCGATCAACGTCCGCATACCGGCGGAGCCCCAAGTCGCGTCCCGTGCGCCAGTCAGGCACACGCCGCCGACCTACATGCAGTACATGGGTTTCGAGCAGACCGGCAGTACCCGAGCGTTTCGGTTCCGGCGGGTTGTACGAGGCGAGGAAACGCGTGAGTTCGTGGTGAGCGCGGAACTGGCGCTGTTCGGCAAACACCATGTCGGGTTCCAGGAGGGGCCGGCCCTGTCGTTGCGCCTGCTGTCGGAAGGCCAGGACTCTTCCGCCTCCGCTCTCAGCGACCAGGACATGCTGGCACATGTAGCGCGGCGCGCTGTCGGCAGAAAGCCGCACGGGACCAAACGCAATCCGAGCAGCTAAGCGGGCGCTCTGACCGCCAGGTCCGCTCCCTTACGGTTGCGGTTCGGTGCCAGCACGGAACCGCGCGCGTCAGCAAGCGGACGACCCTCTACCTCAAGGCACAAGCTGATCGCCTCGCGGACCCTTTCCATTACTTCGTCCAGCGATCTCGCCTGACTGTGGCAGCCACGCAACCGTGGCACCGGCGCCACGTAAGGACCTTCGGCATCGCGCTCGATCACTACGTCGAACTGGCGCTCCATCGGCCCCTCACCCGCGCGGCGTGTAGCGCAGCGCTTCTTCGCCCAGCGTCTGTAGGATCGAAAGCTCCAGCGCCTGCGCTTCGTGAATCTGGTCCGTCGCCAGGCTCTTCAGCTTCATCGCGAAGCGCGCGATGTTGATGCCGTCGCGCACCGTGTAGCGCTCGTCGGCCGCGTGCGCCTGCTGCAGAAAGTCCGTCACGTACTGCAGAATGCGATCGTCGCCGAAGGGCAGGTTCTCGTGGAGG
Organism: Bryobacteraceae bacterium; assembly: GCA_035602665.1. Taxonomy (GTDB): domain Bacteria; phylum Acidobacteriota; class Terriglobia; order Bryobacterales; family Bryobacteraceae; genus DASWZN01. Next base: position 3,511 of record DATNLV010000741.1, read on the forward strand.
ATCTGGTATTCCTCGTCGCGCTCCGGAAAGTCGATCAGGATTTGCGGCTGCAGGCGGGAGTGTATGTACTCGGGCAGGTCGAACGTGGAGGCATCGTCATTCATGGTGGTGACCAGCCGGAATTGCGGGTGCGCTTTGATCTTGATCCCGGCCACCAGCGACTCCACGTAGCGCCGGCTATCGAGCAGCGGAGCCAGGCTGGCCCAGCTCTTCTCGCTCATGCGGTTCCCTTCGTCCAGGATGGCGACGCCGCCGCGAATCACGGCCGTCAGCAGCGGCGAAGCGACGTAGCGCAACTGGGACGCGCCTTCGATCACGGGTTGCACGATCAGGTCTTCGGGGCGCGTGTCCACGGTCGCCTGCATGATGTAGACTTCGCGGCCCAGGCGCTTGCCGGCGGCGTAGGCCAGCGTGGTTTTGCCCACGCCCGGCTTGCCGATCAGGCGCGGGTTCATGGGCAGGTCCTTGGCGTCCACCACCAGCCAGGCGGCCAGCAACTGGCGCATCACTTCTTCCTGCCCTACCCAACGCACGGGGATCTCGTCCGGATGGGCGAGGTGAATCTGCACGCCTTCAATGTCGACGGCCATCACAGCTATTGTATGCTTCGCAGCTGTCAGCTATCAGCCGTCAGCTTTCAGCTAAGGCCGGAGCGCACAACCGCGGCACTCGGAGCGCAGCGGACCGACAGGATCGCCGGTGGCGTCCGTTTCTTGCTGATAGCTGAGAGCTGACAGCTGATAGCCGCGTCAGCTCACGTCGACAGTCTGGACAACTCCTGGTCAAGATGCGCAAGGGCTTGGGTCAGCATTTGCTTGTAGCGGGGGTTTTGGGACGCTTCGATGTCGTGCAGGACCCGCGTGCGGGAAAGTTGCAGGTCCTCTGTTTTCCGGAGCTGTTCGAGTTGCACGGGGGTTCGGGGCTTGCGCGCGTCTTTCCCGACCCTGCGAGTCTCGACCGGGCCCTCCGCTGCGTTACTCTGCCATCCTCGGGCCATACATCTATTATAGGACCCCGGCACCCGCAACCACGCCCATTGAG
>DATNLV010000750.1:0-4902 GCA_035602665.1 Bryobacteraceae bacterium
GGCCTCGGAAGCAACTCAGCTCTGATCGGCGTCGCCAACATCCCGGAGCCGGCATCCTTCGGGTTTATGGCGCTGGGCCTGGCTGGTCTCGTTGCCTACACCCGCCGCCGTAAGAACGGGTAACGTCCGAGTTCGCAAGAACCCTCAAGGGCGCGCCTGGGCGCGCCCTTTGTTCGTTCCCAACCCCACTTTCGAAAACCGATTCGCGGCCTTTTTCAGGGGTCGCTTGCGACAATGACGCATCCGATCGAGAGCCGGGGTGAGTCCCGTTTCCGGTGCGAGCCGGACCGGTGCGCTCGCAGGACGACGGATCGTCGCAGCGGCCTTCGGAGGTTCCCGTAACCGTTTTCGACGCCGGGTTGCCAAGAGTGCGGTCCGCGAAAGCCGCCGCTGGCGGCTCTGGATCCCGGCGAGGTTCCTGAACCGCGTGTAGCGTGGCAACGGCCGGCGCGGCACACCGGTACGCGCCCATTGTTCCAGCGGAGCAGAGCGGCGGCTGGTATCGTTACCGTGAAGAACAAGTACCAGGTCGTCATCCCTCGGGCCGTCAGGGAACGGATCGGCGTGGCCGTCGGTGACATCCTCGAGGCGAAAGTGGAAAGGGGAAGGATCACGCTCACCCCGAAGTCCTTGGTGGATCGCGCGGTCGCCGAGGGCCTCGAAGACGTACGAAAGGGACGCGTGCGCGGTCCGTTCGATACCGTCGACGAGATGATTGACTCTCTCAAAGGCCGCAGGCGTTCCACGGTCCGCAAAGCGTCCTGACGCCCATGACTTGGGCACACACGCGGCGCTCAGAGAGGAATTATCGGGGCGCGCCGCTCGCACCGTACCTCATCGTCGCTCACCCGAAGTGACGCGAGCCGAGGGCCGGCCGCACCACGAGCACGCCCTCGCCGCGCCGGTCGCCGGTCAGGCGTCTACTGCCCGCCTCCCGCCGTGAACCATGCCGTCCAGTCGCGCCACAATGGATTGCAGCGTCTCCGATTGCGCGCGTAGTTCTTCGCTGGCCGACGCACTCTCCTCCGCATTGGCCGCGGTGGTCTGGGTCAGCTTTTCCATCTGCGCGATGGCGTTCGCCACCTGTTCGATTCCTCGGGCCTGCTCCTCGCTGCCTTGCTTCACTTCCTCGACCAGCGCCATTACCTTCACGCTGCTCTCGGTAATCGACCGGACCGCCGTCGCCACCTGGCCCATCTTGGCTCTGCCGTCGCTCGAACTGGCGACGGACTCCTGGATCAGCTCTTCGGTGTCTTGCGCCGCCTGCGCGCAACGTTGCGACAGAGTCCGCACTTCATCGGCCACCACGGCGAATCCCAAGCCTGCCTCGCCCGCCCGGGCCGCCTCTACCGCGGCGTTCAGCGCCAGAATGTTGGTCTGGAAAGCGATTTCATCGATCACCTTGATAATCCGGGAGATCTTGTCGCTCGAGGAGCTGATCCCGTCCATCGAAGCCAGCATCTGTTCCAGGTTCCGGTTGGCCCCGCCGACATGATCCGATACCTCTACCATGTTGTCGGCCGCCGCGAGGGATCTCTCCCGATTCTGACTCGCCATGGCATTGATCTGTTCGCTCGAGGCCGACGTCTCTTCGAGCGATGCCGCTTGCTCCGATGCCCCCTGCGCCAACGATTGAGCCGATCCCGAGACTTGCGATGCCGCGGCTGCAACCTGGCGTGCCGACTCCTCCAGATCCAGGGTCACCTTTCCGAGAGACCGAGTGATGTTGCGCGTAACTAAAGACACCAATGCCAGGCCGATGAGCAGACCGGCGGCGCACAAGCCGGCCATGATGCCTGCGCCGTTGTTCAACCTCCCCACCACATCCTTCGCCGAGTCCTCCGTGGCCCGGCTGCCATGATGGCTGAGGCGGCCCGCGGAATCCACCATCGCGCCGCCAAGGCGGGCCCACTCCATCAGCAGGTCCGCGAACTCGGGTCCGTGATTCTGGCCCTTCTGCACGACGTCGATAATGCGCTCCAGCACCGGCCGGTAGCTGCTGAAGTCGCGACAGAGTTGCTCGACGTCCGGACGAATGCCGGCGAACATCTCCGAGCGGCTCACCGATTCGCGCAGCTTCGGCAGCGCCTGCTCGGCATTGCGGAACCTTGCCCAGCCCTTCTCGAGAGAGCCTTCCTTCTGAATGGTGACGAAATAGATGAAGTGAATCCTGGCGTTCAGAAGTTCCCGCTCCACCTGAGTCGCCAGCCCGGTTTCGGGCAGATACTCGGCCGACACCGCGTCGAGCTTGTGGGCGGTCTGCCTGTTCATCCAAAGGCCGAACATCCCGACCGAAAGAGCCTGCAATAGAACCAGCAGGAGCCCGAGCGCGATTTTTCTGCCGATACTCCAATTGGACATGCCTTCACCTCGTCTGCGCGTGCCGTTCCGGGCCGCCCACATCTCCCTTCTCGGCGGTGGATGGTCAAAACTTTAGCCCCGGAGACGGATGGCGCCCCGGCCTCAGTCCGCGCCCCCCGCTAAGCGCATGTATACTCGCAGGAAGGGACTCTGCGCCCCCTTATGCCGTCCAGGCTCACCGTCGCGCTGATTGCCGCGCTGTCCGCGTGGGGTCAGCCCCAGCCCTCGCGCTGGGACGCGGCCATGGACGCCGGCAGGACCGCCTACGAGCAGGGCCACTATGCCGACGCCGAAAAGGAGCTGCAAGCGGCGCTCGGCGAGGCGGAGAGCTTCGAGAAAAACGATCCGCGCCTGGCGGCAACCCTCGACCAGCTCATCACCGTCTATCGCACCGAAGGCAAACCCATGCTGGCCGAGCCGCACTACCACCGGCTCCTGGGCATCGAGGAGGGCACCTGGGGGCCCATGGACCCGCGGCTGGTCACGGTCCTGAACGGCCTGGGCACCCTATACACCGCGAACCGCCAGTGGGCCGACGCCGAATCGGTCTACCAGCGGGCCCTGGCGATCCGCGAGAAGGCGCTCGGCGGAGAGCATCCCGAGGTCGCCGCCACCCTCGAGAATCTGGCCGCGCTCTATGCCGTGCAGGCGAAGTTCGACAACGCCGAGGCCTACTACCTGCGCGCGCTGGGGATCCGCGAGCGCTCGCAGGGCGCCGAACATCTCAGCGTCGCCGCCACGCTCGATGGACTGGCGGGGATGTACCGCGACCAGGGAAAGTTCGCCGCCGCCGAGCCGCTGTTCCGCCGCGCCCTGGCCGTCCGCGAAAAGGCGCTGGGGCCCGATCACGCCGAGCTGGTGCCCAGCCTCGACAACCTCGCCTGGGTCTGCTACGCCCAGCGAAAATACACCGAGGCCGAGCCGCTCTACGGGCGATCTCTCCTCATCTGGGAGAAGATGGTCGGCTCCGAACACCCCACCGTCGCCACCGCGCTCGACAACCTGGCGGGCACCTTCGTGGCGGAGGAGAAATTCGCCCAGGCGGAACCGCTCTACGGGCGCGCCCTGCTGATCCGCGAGCGGACCACGCTCTCCAACTACGACAAGCTGGCCTCTGTCTTCGTGGGCGAAAAGAAGTATGCGCAGGCGGAGCAGATCTACCGGCGCGCGCTGGCCTTCGCGGAGGGCAGCCTGCAGCCCGACAGCGTCCAGGTGGGCATGGTGCTGGAGCGCTACGCCGAGCTGCTCAGGCTGCTGAACCGCCCGGCGGAATCGGAGCGTATGCGCGCGCGCGTCCGCCAGATCCGGCAGCGGCTGGCCCAGGAGGCTGCGGCAGCCGGCGCGGAATCCCCCAAGCAAGCCAAGCCGTAAGTGGGGCAGGCGTCCACGCCTGCAGCGGGTCTCCAGACCCGCTCGGCGAGGTCTGGTAGTATCCTCAGAAACGGACATGAACCTCAATCTGAGTCTTACTTTGATGATCGCCGTCGCCGGCAGCGCGTTCTGCGCTTCCGACGTGGTGAAGACGGACAGCGGCCGACTGAAGGGCGTCACCGCCCAAGGCGTCACGTCCTTCAAAGGCATTCCCTTTGCGGCAGCCCCGGTGGGCGATCTGCGCTGGAGGCCGCCGCAGCCCGTGAAGCCCTGGAGCGGCGTCCGCCCGGCTTCCCAATACGGCGCCGACTGCATGCAGAAGCCCTTCCCCGGAGACGCCGCGCCGCTGGGCGTCACCCCCGCCGAGGATTGTCTCTACATGAACGTGTGGATCCCGGCATCGGGCGCAGCCAAAAAGCTGCCGGTGATGGTGTGGATCTATGGCGGCGGATTCGTTAACGGAGGCAGCTCGCCCACGGTCTACGACGGCAGCCAGTTCGCGAAGCGCGGCGTGGTCTTCGTCAGCTTCAATTACCGGCTGGGCCGCTTCGGCTTTTTCGGCTTCCCCGCGCTGACCAGTGAGAACCCCGCCGAGCCGCACGGCAACTATGCCTACATGGACCAGATCGCGGCGCTGAAATGGGTGCGCCGCAATGCCGCGGCCTTCGGCGGCGATCCCGGCAACGTGACGTTGTTCGGCGAGTCGGCGGGCGGAGGATCGGTCTTCGCCATGCTCACCTCGCCTCTCAGCCAGGGGCTCTTCCAGAAGGCCATCATCGAATCCGGCGGAGGCCGCAGCGGTCTGTTCCCGCCGCGCTACCTCAGTAAGGCGAGCCCGGCCGGGACGCCCTCGGCCGAAACGGTGGGCATGGCGTTCGCCAAGAAGGCCGGCGTGACCGGCGACGGCCCGGAAGCTCTGGCTGCTTTGCGCAAGCTCCCCGCCGAGGCCGTGACCGACGGCCTGAATATGGCCAGCATGATGACGCCGACCTATGCCGGCCCCATGATTGATGGCCAGGTGATCGTCGAGACTCCCGACGTCGCCTATGCCGCGGGCCGCGGCGCAAAGATCCCGCTGATTGCGGGAGCGAACAGCCAGGACATCGGCTTCAACACCGCCAAGACCATGGACGAACTGCTGGGCCGCTTCGGCGCGAATGGCGACAAAGC
>DATNLV010000007.1:0-6544 GCA_035602665.1 Bryobacteraceae bacterium
GGAGGCGGGCAATAGACGGGTGCTGCAAGCGATACCATGGTGTCTCATTCTAGTCGAAAACGGGCGCGGCGTGCGAGGAGAATATGACTCTCAGCCGGTCCGGGGCATTTGGGGGGGAGCGTTGGGATCGGGCGCCTCGCGGTTGAGGGCTGCTCCTCTCCGGACAATCCGGTCGCGCATGGCTTTCAGTAGCTCGTCTTCGACCATGTCCCGGCTGTCATCCCACCACTTCGCCTCTTCCACTTCATTGTCGAATTTCGGGACCTTCGTCCGATTGGCTTTGTCTGGTGTCAGATCCCGGAATCTCGGGGCTGTTGACGGTGGCCGGCTCGGGTCCCCAGTGTTCGCGGATCACGTTGCTCTGATCGGAGAACAAGGTTCGGCGGCCGGTGGTGCCGAGTTTCACCGGGCTGGCGTTGATGGTGTAGCAGGTGGGCGTGCCGATCAGGCTGAACTGGTAGCCCGTCTTGACGCCCTTGGCAAGGTCGCCGGGAATCAGGCCGGCAGCGGTCGGCCCGAGTTCATTGAGATTGGTGGCGAAGCGGCCGAACTGGGAGGCGTACCGGGTCTGAGCGGTCTGGATGGTCAGGAGTTGCTGGATGGCAGCCTGTTCCAGCTTGTATTCCCGCGTGCCTCGGAAGTCTGACAGAAGCTCCAGGAAAGCCGGCACCGCCAGTGCGATCAGGACCCAGACAACCGGATGGACCCTGCTCAGCGCGGACGGGCGAGACGGAGCGGCGTCCGCCATGGCACCTACTTGATCTCGGGGCTGTTGACCGTGGCCGGCTCGGCACCCCAGTTTTCGCGGACCGTGTTGCTTTGATCGGAGAAGAAGGTCCGGCGGCCGGTGGTGCCGAAGTTCACCGGGTTGGCGTTTATCGTATAGCCGGTCGGTCCGCCGATCAGGGTGAACTGGTAGCCGGTCTTGATGCCCTTGGCGAGGTCTCCGGAAATCAGGCCTGCGGCGGTCGGACCTTCCGGACCACCTTCGGGCGGCCCGAGTTCCTCGAGCTTGGTGGCGAACCTGCCGAACTGCGAGTAGTACTGGGTCTGAGCCGCCTGGATGGTCTGGATCTGCTTGATGGCCGCCATCTCACGCGTGTGGCTGAGGACACTGCCCACCTTCGGCAGGGCGATTGCCATGATGGTGAGGATGATCGCCATCACTATCAGAAGCTCGATCAGGGTGAATCCCCGGCGTCTACTGTTTTTCATGAGCGTCCTCCGACAGCCATTTTCGCAAAAACGACAGGCGGGAGTCCCCACTCCACACCTCTACTAAGCATTAGACGCTACTGCGGGGCTTACCGTTGAATGAATCCTTCCCAGGACGGCCAACAGCGGCCCCAGCCTCTCCAGGCGCAAGGCATTAGGCCCATCCGAAAGAGCGCGCTCCGGCGCCTCATGGACCTCGACGAACAGGCCGTCTACGCCGGTGGCCACGGCCGCGCGGGCCAGCGGCTCGATGAACTCGGCCTGGCCGCCCGAGGCCGTCCCGGTGGATCCGGGCAGCTGCACGCTGTGCGTGGCGTCGAAAACCACGGGGTAGCCCAGGCCGCGCATGATGGCCAGTCCACGCATGTCCACAACCAGGTTGTGATAGCCGAAAGTGGTGCCTCGCTCGGTGAGCAGGATGCGCGGGTTCCCGGTGGAGGCGACTTTGTCCGCAGCCAGCCGCATATCTTCGGGCGCCACGAACTGCCCCTTCTTGATGTTGACGACGCGTCCGGTCCGGCCGGCTTCGACCAGCAGGTCCGTCTGGCGGCAGAGGAAGGCGGGAATCTGGATGATGTCGGCCACTTCGGCGGCCGGGCCCGCTTGCGACGGCTGGTGAATGTCGGTGAGGATGGCGTAGCCTTCGGCCTTCAAGCCGGCCAGGATTCGCAGACCCTCTTCGGGGCCGGGGCCACGCCAGGAAGAAAGGCTGGAGCGATTGGCCTTGTCGAAGGATGCCTTGAAGACGAACGGCCCTGCGATGGCTCCGATCTCCCGCGCCAGGAAATGGACGTGCTCTTCGCTCTCGATCACGCACGGGCCGGCGATCAGCGCCAGGGGCTGGCCGCCGCCGAAGGCGATAGGGCCCAGTTGGATGGTCATAGTGGGGCGGCTCTCCAGAGCTGCGCCGGACGTCCACGTCCGGCCTGCTTCGTTAGTTGGAGGTGCACGGAGGCCGGTGTGGACACCGGCCGCAGGACTGGAGTCCTGCCCCACGCTGTCTTGGTCATACCGAAGCGGGCTCGAGCTGGCGGGCCGGGCGCTCGCGCCGCGCGCGGAAGCCGGCGGCGGCGCCGATGAAGGCCGCGAACAGCGGATGCGGCTCGAGGGGCCGGGACTTGAACTCGGGATGGAACTGGCAGCCCAAAGCCCAGGGGTGATCCGGCAGCTCGCAGATCTCGACGTAGACGCCGTCGGGCGTTTCTCCCGCCAGCCGCAGGCCGGCCGATGTCAGGGTCTCCTGATAGTCACGGTTGAATTCATAGCGGTGGCGGTGTCGCTCGCTGATCTCGCGCTTTCCGTAAGCCTGGTAGGCGAAGCTGCCTTCGGCCAACTGGCATGGATACGCGCCCAGGCGCATGGTGCCGCCCAGGTCGTCGATGCCCTTCAATTCGCGCAATTTGTAGATGACGCGGTGCGGCGTCGCGGTGTCGAACTCCGTGGAGTTGGCTCCGGCGAGGCCGCACACATTACGGGCGAACTCGACCACCAGCATCTGCATGCCCAGGCAGATGCCGAAATACGGCACCTTGCGCTCGCGGGCGAAACGGACCGCCTCGATCATGCCTTCGCAGCCGCGCTTGCCGAAACCGCCCGGGACCAGGATGCCGTCGAAGGCGTCGAGCGCCTCGATGCTGCCCGGCTTCTCGGTGAACTGCTCGGAGTTGATCCAGTGGATCCCAACCTTCACGTTGTGCGCCAGGCCGCCGTGGAGCAACGCTTCCTTCAGGCTCTTGTAGGAATCCTCGTACTTGGTGTACTTGCCCACCAGGGCGATCGAAACCTCTCCTGCCGGATTCTTGAGGCGGTGGACCATGGCGCTCCACTGCTCCAGTTGCCGCGGGCCGGATTCCAGGTGGAGCAGGCGCAGGACCCGCTCGTCGACGCCCTGCTCGGCGAAGCCGAGAGGCACCGCATACACCGACTCGACGTCGAACGCGCTGATGACGTTTTCGACGTCGACGTCGCAGAACAGCGCGATCTTCTCCTTGATCTCGTCCGAGAGAACCTGCTCACTCCGGCACAGCAGCAGGTCGGGCTGAATACCGATCTCCCGTAGCTCCTTGACGCTGTGCTGCGTGGGCTTGGTCTTCAGCTCCTGGGCGGCATTGATCCAGGGCACTAGCGTGACGTGAACGAAGATGGCGTTCTCGCGGCCCACTTCGTGGCGGAACTGGCGGATGGCTTCGAGGAACGGGAGCGACTCGATATCGCCGACGGTGCCGCCGATCTCGACGATGACCACGTCCACGCCCGGCGAGACCTTTCGGATCGCGGCCTTGATCTCATTGGTGACGTGCGGGATCACCTGGACGGTTTTGCCCAGATAGTCGCCGCGCCGCTCTTTGGTGATGATGCGTTCGTAGATGCGGCCGGAGGTGACGTTGTTGGCCTGGGTGAGTGGCGCGTGGGTGAACCGCTCGTAGTGTCCGAGGTCGAGATCGGTTTCCGCGCCGTCGTCGGTCACGAACACCTCGCCGTGCTGGAACGGGCTCATGGTGCCGGGGTCGACGTTGAGATAGGGGTCGAACTTCTGGAGGGTGACTCGCAGTCCGCGACTCTCGAGCATGCACCCAATCGAGGATGCCGCTATGCCCTTGCCGAGCGAGGAGACTACTCCACCGGTTACAAAGATGTACTTGGCCATCGTCCTTGGTTTGCCATTTGGGGGTTGTCGGCGATTTGAAAGAGCCGCTCAACCCGTTCCAGATCCTGGGGTGTGTCAACGCCGAGGGACTCGTATTCCGTTTCGGCAACCCGAATCTTGAAGCCGTTCTCGATTGCCCGCAACTGCTCCAGCCGTTCGGCCTGTTCGAGCGGGCCGATCGGCAACTGAGGGTACGCGAGCAGAAACTCACGCCGGTACACGTAGAGACCGGTGTGCTTGTAGTGCGTGGTATCCCCGCCATCGCGGACCGCGGGGATGGCGGCGCGGGAGAAATAGATCGCGTTGCCTTCGCGGTCGGTTACCACTTTCACGACGTTGGGATTGGCCACCTCGGCTGGATCTTCGATGCGCTTCTTGAGGGTGGCCATGGGGATTTCGGGGGCGTCATCAATGGCCAGAATGGCTGCGTCGATGGCGGCCGGATCGATTAGCGGCTCGTCGCCCTGAATATTTACGATCAGTTCGGCGTTTTCGGCAGAGGCGACTTCGGCCGCCCGGTCGGTGCCCGAGGGATGGTCGGCGCGGGTCATGCGTACCGGAGCGCCGAAACGGCGGGCTTCGGCGAATACCCGGGGGTCGTCGGTCGCGATCACCACCCGGCCCAGGTAGCGGGCCTGGCTGGCGCGCTCGAAGACGTGCTGCAGCATGGTTTTGCCGGCGATAATAGCGAGGACTTTCCCAGGAAAACGCGAGGAGCCAAACCGGGCGGGCACAACCCCCAAAATCCTACCGTGCACGTTCGATGATATCACGAGTCCGGCGACTGGTCAGCGTGAATCGGGGGACGGGCTTCAGCCCGCGCGGGGCTTCAGCCCCGCTCCGCGGGAGGAGCCCGCCCTCCGACAGACGCGCGCCGTTCAGTCCTGTCGGGTAGAATGAAGCCGAGGGGAATACATCATCATGAAGACTGCAGAACGAGTTGGCTGGTTGCTGATCGGCGGGGCTGTCGGTGCCGGGATTGCCCTGCTTTACGCTCCCGTATCGGGAAAAGAAACGCGAAAGTTGATCCGCCGGAAGGCTGGAGACGCGCGGGACACCGTCGTCGAGGCGGGCGGCCAGGTTCGAGACAGGGTGACTGAGGCCAGCGAGTCCGTCGCGACGCGGCGCGCGAAGTGTATCGCAAGGGCGCGTCGGTGGCGGCAGGCGCGACGGGGCTTTACGAGTCCGGCCGGCGGATCGTAAAGGGCTGAGGCGTCCCCATGGCTTTGGAAACCGCGGTTCCCGTTGAGAGCCTCGCTCCCTTTCAGAATGAACCGTCCATCGCCTTCTCGGTGGCCGAGAATCGCGTCGCCATGGAGCGCGCCCTGGCGGAGGTCCGCGGCCAGTTCGGTCGCGAGTACGACATCCTGATCGGCGGCCAGCGCTTCAAGACCGGCGACAAACTCACGTCGCTGAATCCGTCGCATCCGGCCGAGGTCGTCGGCGTTCATCATAAGGCCACGCCCGAACTGGCGAAGCGGGCGATCGAGGAGGCCTACGCTTTCTTCCCGGAGTGGAGCCGTACGCCCGTGGCCGAACGCGTGGCCATGCTGCTGCGCGTCGCCGCCATTATCCGCGCCCGCAAGTTGGAATTCGACGCCTGGCTGGTCTATGAGGCCGGCAAGACCTGGATCGAGGCCGAGGCCGACGTCTCCGAGGCCATCGACTTTTGCGAATACTACGCGCGAGAGATGGTGCGCCTGAGCGCGCCGCCGGAACTGGTGCAGCTTCCGGGCGAGCGCGACGAGCTGGTTTACGTGCCGCTGGGCGTGGGCGTGGTGATTCCACCGTGGAACTTCCCGCTCGCGATCCTGGTGGGGATGGCGGGCGCGGCTCTGGTCACGGGCAACACGGTGGTGATGAAGCCTTCGAGCGACACGCCGACCATCGCGGCCAAGTTCGCCGAGGTGCTCGCCGAGGCCGGTTTCCCGGAGCGCAGCTTCTCTCTCTTGGTGGGTAGCGGAGCGGTGGTGGGCGATGTGCTGGTGGAGCATCCCAAGACGCGCTTCGTGTCGTTCACTGGGTCGAAGGAAGTGGGGCTGCACATCAACGAGCTGGCGGCGAAGCCGCAGCCGGGCCAGATCTGGATCAAGCGCGTGGTGGTGGAGATGGGCGGCAAGGACGCCATCGTTGTCGATAGCGAAGCCGATGTGGACGCGGCGGTGGCAGGAGTGCTGGCTTCCGCGTTCGGGTACCAGGGGCAGAAGTGCTCGGCCTGCTCGCGCGCGATTGTGGACGCGGCGGTCTACGACGAGTTTCTGGAGAAGCTGGGGAGCAAGGTGGAAGCGATCCGGGTGGGCGCGGCCGAGGAGCCGTCGCACTACATGGGGCCGGTGATCAACGATCGGGCCCGGCAATCGATTCTGCGCTACATCGAGATCGGCAAGAGCGAAGGCCGGCTCATTGCGGGCGGCGGGACGGCGGAGGGCGACGGCTATTTCGTGCGGCCGACGGTGATTGCGGACGTGCCGAAGGACGCGCGGCTGTTCAAGGAAGAAGTCTTCGGGCCGGTGCTAGCGGTGACGCGGGCGAAGGACTTCGACGAGGCGTTCGAGCTGGCGAATGCGACCGAGTACGGACTGACGGGGGCGGTGTACACGAAGAACCGCGAGAAGATCCGGCGGGCGGCGGCGGAGTTCTTCACGGGCAACCTGTACTTCAACCGGAAGTGCACGGGGGCCA
>DATNLV010000015.1:0-27135 GCA_035602665.1 Bryobacteraceae bacterium
CCCGCCCGCACCGAACCGCGACCGTGAGGAAGCGGACTCCGGGAGCCCTTTCCCACAGCTCGATCATTCATATATAGTGAGGTCATAGGCTGCAAACTCAGGAGAGGGGATCGGGAATGAGCTCTGTTCGAGTGCTGGTCGGCACCAAGAAAGGCGCCTTCGTTCTTTCTTCGGACGGAAAGCGCAAGCAGTGGGACGTTAGCGGCCCTCACTTCGCGGGCTGGGAAATCTATCACGTCAAAGGATCGCCCGCGGATCCAAACCGTCTCTACGCCTCCCAGACCAGCGGCTGGTTCGGCCAGATGCTGCAGCGCTCGAACGACGGCGGCAAGACCTGGGAGCCGGTGGGTAACAAGTTCGTCTACGAAGGCACTCCCGGCACGCACCAGTGGTACGACGGCACGCCGCACCCCTGGGAATTCAAGCGTGTCTGGCACCTCGAGCCTTCGCTCACCGATCCCGATACGGTCTACGCCGGGGTCGAAGACGCCGCCCTGTTCCGCTCGACAGACGGCGGGCAGAGCTGGAAGGAACTCGCCGGCCTCCGGGGCCACGACACCGGGCCTCACTGGCAGCCGGGCGCGGGCGGCATGTGCCTGCACACCATCATTCTCGATCCCGCCGATCCGCGCCGCATCTTCATCGCCATCTCGGCCGCCGGCGCGTTCCGCACCGACGACTGCGGCGAGACCTGGCGCCCCATCAACAAGGGACTGCGGTCCCAATACATCCCCGACCCCACCGCCGAAGTCGGCCACTGCGTTCACCACATCACCCAGCACCGCGCGCGGCCGAATGTGCTGTTCATGCAGAAGCACTGGGACGTCATGCGGACCGATAACGCCGGCGACTCCTGGACCGAGGTCAGCGGCAACCTGCCCACCGACTTCGGCTTCGTGATCGACGTCCACGCGCACGAGCCCGACACCGTTTACGTGGTCCCCATCAAGAGCGATTCGGAGCACTTCCCGCTCGAGGGCAAGTTGCGCGTGTATCGCAGCCGCACCGGCGGCAACGAGTGGGAGGCCCTCACGAATGGTCTGCCGCAGGGCGATTGCTACGTCAACGTGCTGCGCGACGCCATGGCCGTGGATTCGCTCGATTCCTGCGGCGTCTACTTTGGCACCACGGGCGGCCAGGTGTACGCCTCCGCCGATGCCGGAGACAACTGGGCCCCCATCGTCCGCGATCTCCCGGCCGTGCTTTCGGTAGAGGTCCAGACGCTGCAATGATCCGGGTCGTCCTTCCGGCGCACCTCCGCACGATCGCGAAAGTCAGCGGCGAGGTCCAACTCGCCGTCGACGGCCAAGTCACGCAGCGTTCCGTTCTCGACGCGCTGGAAGCCCAATATCCGGTGCTGAGCGGCACCATCCGCGACCACGTCACCCAGAAGCGGCGCCCCTTCGTCCGCTTCTTCGCCTGCGAACAGGACCTCTCCCACGAATCGCCGGACGCCCCGCTCCCCACCGCCGTTGCGACCGGCGCCGAGCCCTTCCTGGTGGTCGGCGCCATCGCCGGCGGGTCAAGTCCCCAGCCGTCGTGACTGCCATCGAGCCTTTTTTCGCCGGCGCGTGTCGATTCCCCCACCGCTCGTTCGACGTCTAAGTAGGAAGGAGATACGAACCATGAAATTCATGATGATTGTGAAGGCCAACAAGGACTCGGAGGCCGGCGTCATGCCGGGCGAAGAGCTCCTGTCGGCCATGGGCAAGTACAACGAAGAGTTGATGAAGGCCGGCGTGCTCCTCGATGCGGCCGGCCTCAAGCCCAGCTCCCAGGGCGTCCGCATCCGGATCTCGGGAGCCAAGCGCACCGTCATAGACGGCCCGTTCACCGAGACCAAGGAGCTCATCGGCGGCTACTGGATCATCCAGGTGAAGTCCAGGGAAGAAGCGATCGAGTGGGCCAGGCGCGCCCCCTCTCCCCACCCTGGCGAGGATTGCGAGATCGAGCTTCGGCCGTACTACGAACTGGAAGACTTCGCCCCCAGCGAGGCGGTGGATCGCGAGCGCGAGCTAGGCCAGAAGCTCGCGAAACAGTAAACAACGTCAAACCAAGGAGAGCTTGACATGCGATTCCTTAGCATCTACAAAACCGTCGAAAGAGGCGTTCCTCCCACGCAGGAAGAAATGGCCAGGATGGGCAAGCTGGTGGAGGACGCGATGAAAGCAGGCTACCTCCTCGCCACCGAGGGTTGCCTCCCCAGCGCCGCCGGCGCGCGCGTCCGCTCCACCAACGGCAAGCTCACCGTGACCGATGGGCCCTTCACCGAATCCAAGGAACTCGTCGGCGGCTTCGCCATTCTCCAAGCCGGCTCCAGGGAGGAGGCCGTCGAATACGCCAGGCAGTTCCTCCTCGTAGCCGGTGACGGCGAGTGCGAGCTTCGCCAGATATTCGAGGCCGGCGCCGCCGTGTGTGCCGCTCCAAGGGTTTGAATGCCCGCGGCGGATCCCCATCGCGCCATCGAGGCAGTCTGGAGGATCGAGTCGGCCAGGCTCATCGCCGGCCTCGCTCACATGGTCCACGATGTCGGTCTGGCCGAAGAACTTGCGCAGGACGCTCTGGTCGTCGCGCTGGAACGGTGGCCGGAGTCGGGCGTCCCGGACAATCCCGGCGCCTGGCTCATGGCCACCGCCCGGCACCGTGCCATCGATCACTTTCGCCGCAACAAGCTCCTCGAGCGCAAGCATGCTGAGCTCGGCCGCGAGCTGGAGAGCCAGGAGATGGCCATGCCGGATTTCGACACGGTGAATGACGACGACATCGGTGACGACCTTCTGCGCCTCGCCTTCATCGCCTGCCATCCCGTCCTTTCGAAAGAAGCGCGCGTCGCCCTCACCCTCCGCCTGCTCGGCGGTTTGACCACGCAGGAAATCGCCCGCGCCTTCCTCGTCCCGGAGCCCACCATCGCCCAGCGCATCGTGCGCGCCAAGCGCACCCTGGCCGAAGCGCGCGTACCCTTTGAAATCCCCCGCGGGCCGGATCGCGCCGCGCGCCTGTCGTCCGTTCTCGAAGTGATCTACCTGGTCTTCAACGAGGGCTACTCGGCCACGGCCGGCGAAGACTGGATGCGTCCCGCGCTCTGCGAAGACGCGCTGCGCCTGGGACGAACGCTGGCCGAACTCGTTCCGAACGAGCCGGAGGTCCACGGCCTGGTGGCCCTGATGGAGATTCAGGCCTCCCGGGCTCGCGCTCGAGTCGGTCCGGCCGGCGAGCCGATCCTGCTGCTCGATCAGGATCGCACGCGCTGGGACCACATCCTGGTTCGCCGAGGACTGGCGGTGCTGCAGCGCGCCGGGCAACTCGGCGGTGCGCTCGGCCCCTATGCCCTTCAGGCCGCCATCGCCGCCTGCCACGCGAACGCCCGCACCGCGGCGGAAACGGACTGGCGGCGCATCGCCGCGCTTTACGACGCTCTCGCTCAGCTCATGCCCTCGCCCGTGGTCGAGCTGAACCGAGCCGTCGCGGTCTCGATGGCGTTTGGCCCCGAGGCCGGCCTCGAACTCCTCGAATCCCTGGCGGGCGAGCCGTCGCTCCAGGCCTATCATCTCCTGCCTGCCGTGCGTGGCGACCTCCTCACCAAGCTCGATCGTCTCGAGGAGGCTCGCGCCGAGTTCGAGCGCGCCGCCACGCTCACCCGCAACGCGCGCGAGCGCAGCCTCCTACTCGGCCGCGCCAGAGCCTGTGCGCCCGGCTCGGCTCCGTCATAGGCACAGAACCCTGCGCGTGAGCAATGATCCTTCGTGCAAAGGATGTTACCCTAAAAGCATGCGGTTATTCCTTTTGGCCCTACCTGTCGTCCTGTTGGCGCAAGCTCCGAAACCGGCGCCCCAGGCACCTCCCAAGCCCGCGGTGTCGGCGCCAGCCGCCCCTGGGCTCGCCACCGACGACCAGAAGACCATATACGCGCTCGGAATGTACATGTACCGGGAGCTAGGGACGTTCGACTTGACCCCGGCCGAGGTGGAAGTCTTCAAGAAGGGTTTCGCGGATGCCGCAGCCGGCAAGGCCACGCTGGAGCTCGACACTTGGGGTCCGAAGATCGGTCCGCTGGCCCAGGCCCGCGGCGCCCGTGTGGCGGCGAAGGAGAAGGCCGCCGGTGAGGCTTTCCTGGCCAAGGCCGCGGCAGAACCGGGCGCCGAGAAGACCGCCTCCGGCCTGGTTTATCGCGAGTTGAGGGCGGGCACCGGAGCCTCCCCGGCCGCTACCGACAAGGTCAAGGTGAACTACAAGGGCACGCTCACCAACGGTACCGAGTTCGACAGCTCTTACCGCCGCAACGCGCCGGCCGAGTTCACGCTGAATGGCGTGATCCCCTGCTGGACCGAGGGCGTTCAGAAAATGAAGGTGGGTGGCAAGGCCAGTCTGACCTGCCCCTCCGCCATCGCCTACGGCGACCGCGGTCATCCGCCGGCCATTCCGGGCGGCGCCACGCTGGTCTTCGAGGTCGAACTGCTCGAAATCGCCTCTGGGCCCACACCTGCGACACCGATGGCCGCTCCGGCTGCGCCCGCGCCACCGGCCGCACCCGGGAAGTAATCTAAGTATCGCCGCGGTCCCGGCCTGGTCTCCAGCCAGCGCCCGAACGCTACGCCGGACCAGATCGCTTCGACCACGCCGAAAGGCCAGGCTCCCTGCAGGAAGCCGTAGATTGACGCCATCACGCAGGAGCCCGAGAACGCCAGCACGAACCAGTTGTTGCGTTTCTCCAGCGCGTAGAAGACCAACATCAGCGTGACAGCCACAACTCCGAACAGCGTCAAGCTCATACTGCCTGCGCCCCCCGCGCTTCGTTCACCATATTCGTGTAACGCCGCGCCAGTTCGTGAATCCACTCCCGCTGCCGTTTCTTGATTGCGTTCTGGTGAATCAGGTGCTGGCCGATGCCCAGGGCGGCCGCCCCGGCGCGGATGTAGTCGCCCGCGTTCTTCTGGTTCACGCCGCCGGAGGCGACCAGCGGAATCTGCGGGAACGGCCCTTTGAGCGCCCGGATGTAGTCGGGGCCTCCCAGTTGCGCGCACGGGAACACCTTGACGAACTCGCAGCCGGCCTTCCACGCCGCCATGATTTCGCCGGGCGTCAATGCCCCCGGCAGGATCGCCACGTTGCGCTTCAGCGCGAAATCGACGATCTCGAGATCGAGGCCTGGAGTGGTCAGAAACGCAGCGCCCGCATCGAGACATCGGCACGCGGTTTCCACATCCGATATGGTGCCGGCGCCCACAATGATATCCGTGCGGTAGCGCGTCAATTGCGCAATCACGCCGATGGCGCCCGGTATCGTCATGGTGAGTTCGACGATGGGGATTCCACTGCTGCACACCGCCTCGGCGGCAAACAGCGCTTCGCTTTCCGAGTACACCCTCACGGCAGGTATGATCCCGACCCCCAGGATGCGCGTCCGAATCTCTTCCCTGGTCACGGCAGGCTCCTGGCTCCCACCGCCTCGCGAAGCTGCTCGAGTGCGGTCAGGTAAGCGGCAATGGTCTGGCGCCAGGCCAGTTGCGTGGCGCGGTAGCTTCGTTCGGCGTCCAGGAAATCGAGCAGGCTCGCCGCTCCGCGCCGGTACGCGTATTCGCTGATGTCGCGATTCTTCTGCGACACATCGAGATAGGTGGATCGATAGTATCGAGCCACGCGGTCGGTGGATTGCAACGCCTCGAAGGCGTCCCGCACGTCGGTCATGACCTGCCCCTGCGCGGCATCCTTCTGCTGCTCCGCCTGGGCGATCGCGAAACGCGTTCGTGCAATTTCGCCCTGGTTGCGGTCAAAGATCGGGAGCGGGAAGCTGATGTTAAAAGTGACGGTGCTGATGGCATTGACATGCGAATAGTTGAGCGAGCCGGTCACGTCCACCTTCCCGTTCGCTTTAGCCAGTTCGTGCTGGCTGCCCGCGGCGGTAACTCCCTGCACCGCCGCTCTAAGATCCGGCCGGTTCTCCACCGCCTTCGCCTGTAACTCGGGAAGCGTGAGAATGAGCGGCTGGTAGTCGAAGGTGCCCGTCACCGCGTAATCGGCGGGCACGGATTCGTAACCCAGTAACTGGCGGAGATCTGAAAGCGCCTGGACTTTCGCGAGTTCCGCCTGGTCCACATCCTGCTGGAATTGGAGTAACTGTAGTTTGATCTTCAGGTAATCGTTCTCGCTGATTCCGCCGGCCTTGAATTGCCTCTCGCCGATCTCCACGGTCTTTTCAAAGCTCTTCAGGTCCGCTTCAGCCAGATCGAGAGTCGATTGCGCCAGTTGCACATTGATGAATAACTGCGCCACCTGAAACGTGAGGCTGCGCTCGTTGTCCACCACCTGAGAGCGGGTCACGGCCGTCGCATCCTTCGCGGCCTGGAGACGATGCTGGCGCTTCTTGCCGCGTTCGAACAGGTAACTCATGCCGATGTCGCCTTCGGTCGAGTCGTGAAGGTAATCGAGAAAGCTGGCTCCGTTAGGATGGACCAGCGGCAGGTATTCCCAGTCGGTGAACAGGGTGGGATTCGGACGGAGGTTTGCCGTGATCTCCTGGGCCTGGCTCTGCTGGATGGTCGTCCGGGCGGCCAGCAGGTTATGGTTGTGATCGAGCGCCATCTGTGTGGCCTGGTCCAGCGTAATCGTGACCGGGCCCTGAGGCGCCTGTGCGAGAGCAAGAGTCGGAAGCAGCACGAAGGCCGCCCAGCATGTGCGTTTAGCTCTCAAAGGATTCCTCCGGATCGGGAAGCTTGTCTCCCTCCCTGGCGACCCACACATAAATCGTTGGAAGCAGGATGATGCTCATGATCAGCGCCGAAATCAGCCCGCCGACGATTACGATGGCGAATGGCCGCTGCGAATCGGAGCCGATTTCATGGGATAGCGCGGCAGGCAACAAACCCAGCGTCGCCACGAGCATGGTCATCATGATGGGACGAAGCCGCAGGACCGCGCCCTCCACCGCCGCGTCCTCGATCGCGTGACCTCGCGCGCGGCGCTGGTTAATGTATTCGAGCATGATGACTCCGGTCTGCACGCAGACGCCGAACAGCGCCAGGAACCCAACGCCTGAAGAAACGCTGAAGTTAGTGTGGGTAATCAGCAGCGCGAGCAAGCCACCCATGGGCGCGAGCAGCACAGTTACCAGAATCAGCGCCGCCCACTTGAATGAGCGGGACATGCTGTAGAGAATGATCAGGATGACCAGAAGCGTGAGCGGCACTACAATCATCAATCGCGCCGCCGCCCGCTTTTCACTTTCGTACTCTCCGGACCATTCCAGGTGATAACCGGGCGGTAACTTCACCTTCTGGCGGACCTGCTTCATGGCGTCTTCAACCGTGCTTCCGAGATCGCGGCCGCGCACATTGAACGTGACAGCGTCGTACCGGCTATTCCCTTCGCGGTAAATGTCGTAAGCGCCGTCTTTCACCTCTACCGTGCAGAGCTGAGCCAGAGAAACGCGCTCGCCGGAAGGGGAGAGCAGGCGGATATTGGCGATGGCCTTTTCGGTGTCGCGATACGGCGTCTGGTATCGCACCGCGACGTCGTACCGCTCCTCGCCGAGCAGTACCTGACTAACCGCGTTCCCGCCCACCGCCGTCTGGATCGCGTCCTGCACGTCGGCCACGTTAATTCCGAATCGGGCTGCCATCCTGCGGTCGATCGTGAAGTTCAGGTTCGGCTGGCCGAGAACGTGGTACAGTTTGAGGTCCGCGAGGCCGGGAACGCCTGTCATTGCGGCAACCACATCCTCGCCCTTCTCATCGAGGGTCTTCAGATCCTTGCCGAACAGCTTGAGCGCCAGTTGTCCCTTGGTGCCGGTGATGGTCTCGCCCACGTTGTCCTCGATGGGCTGCGAGAAGTTCCACAGCGCCCCCGGCAACTTACTTACCTCACGATTCATGGCCGCGATCAGCTCGTCTTTGTCCCGATGGAAGATCGTCCTCCACTGGTCCTTAGGCTTCAGGTCCACGAAATACTCGGTGTTGCCGAATCCTCCCGTATCGGTTCCGTCGTCGGGCCGCCCCACTTCGGACACAACCTTGGTCACCTCCGGGAAAGACGCGAAAATCAGGCGAGCCTGGTCCGTGAACCGCGTGCCCTCCGTCAGGTTGGTGCTGTCGGCTAAGGTGCCACGGGCCCAGATGGCGCCCTCGTCGAGGTGGGGCAAGAATTCTGAGCCGATGATCCCACTGAACGCCAGGTAGCCTGATACGCCGACAGCCGCCACTCCAACGCCGACCGTGATCCAGCGATGCCGGATCGCCCAACGCAGATTCGCTTCATAAACCCGGGTTAGGAGGGTCATGACCGGGTTGCGCCATTCGCGAACGCCTTTGCGGAAGAGCACACTGGACAGAACCGGCGCGATCAGGATCGAAAACGTCAGCGCGCCCAGCAGCGCGAAGGCAACGGTCAATGCCATGGGTCGGAATAGCCGGCCCTCCACCCGCTGCAGTGTGAAGATCGGCATGTAGGCAGTGATGATGATGGCAATGGCGTAGAATACCGGGCGCTGGACCTCGTGGGCTGCATCGCGGATAACTTGGGCGATCGGCCTACCGGTCCCACTTCGGGTCTGGCGGTTCAAATGCCGAACCGTGTTCTCTACCATGACCACGGCGCCGTCCACTACCATTCCGAAATCCAGCGCGCCGAGCGAAAGCAGGTTCGCGGGAATGCGACTGACATTCAGCCAGATGGAGGCGAACAACAGCGAGAACGGAATAGTAAGTGCCACGATCAGGGCGGCGCGTATGTTGCCAAGGAACAAGAGGAGGACGATGGTCACCAGGATCATTCCTTCGCCCAGGTTGTGCATCACCGTGTGCAAGGTGTAGTGGAGAAGATCGGCGCGATCCAGCATGGGAACCACCTTCACGCCCGGGGGCAGGATCCCATCGTTGAGCTCTTCTACCTTCTTATGGATCGCCTCCAGGGCCGGTCCCGCGTCCGCGCCTTTGCGCAGTAGCACAACCCCCTGAATGACGTCGGGCTCATCGATGATGCGCCCATCCTCCATATGGTTCGCCCGGGCCATGTGCCCCAGGCGAATCTTGGGACCTTGGACTACATCGGCTATGTCCTTTACCCTAAGGGCCGTCCCTTTTTGTGTCTTCAGAACGGTCTGCTCTATGTCGTGGACATTATGGAAAAGCCCCAGGGTCCGCACGTTCATCTGCTGCAGGCCGACTTCCACAAAGCTGCCGCCGGCATTGATGTTGTTGATGGCCAGTTGCTGCTCCACCTGGCCGATGCTCAACCCGTACGACACCAACTTGTTCGGGTCCACGCGCACCTGGTACTCCCGAACCGTTCCCCCGAAGTCGGAGACATCGACGACGTTCGGGACGGACTTGAACTCCTTCTCCAGCGTCCAGTCTTCAATGGACCGCAATTCCATCAGGTCGTATTGGGGATTTGTGCTCCTGAGCGTGTACCAGTAAATCTGGCCAACGGTGCTCCAGTCCGTGCCTATCTGGGGCTGTATGCCCGTTGGCAGCGTCACCCCCGTCAGTCGCTCTAACACTTTCTGCCGGTTCCAGTCGTTCTCTGAGCTGTCGTCGAAAATCATGATCACGAACGAGAGCCCGAAGATCGATTCTGAGCGCAGGAACGAAAGATGCGGGATCCCGTTCATCTGGATTTCCACCGGAATCGTGACTTGCTGTTCTACCTCCTCCGCCGACCGGCCGGGCCACTGCGTAATTACCGTCACGTAGTTATCCGCGATATCCGGATATGCTTCGACGGGAAGGTTGTGAAACGATACGACTCCCCAAGCGGTTAGCAACACCACGATCGCGATCACGACAAACCGGTTGTTGAGCGCAAAATCGACGAGAGCTCGAATCATTTCGTTCTCCGGAGCACAGTAAGTTGTCCCGCGTTACTTATTGGTTGATCGCTATCGTGTGATCCAGGACCACGGCATTTGCCACCACCTGCTCGCCCGGCTTGATCCCCGTCGTGACCTCTTGCAGGCCATTCGGCAAGGGATCTCCGCTAACGACTTCGACACGCCGGAATTTCTTGTCCGGCGCGGGCACGTAGACCCAGTCGCGGTCGTGCAGATGCAGGATGGCCGCCGCCGGCAGCACCGTGTGCTCTTCCTTCCGTCGCCCGCGGAACGTGGCCGTGACGAACATGCCCATGCGCATCATTCCCGGATTCGCCACCTCGATACGCACCTTCGCGGTGCGGATGTTGGGGTCCAGGATCGCGCCGATGTTACTCACCGTCCCCTGGAGCGCGCGGTCGGGATAAGCGTTCAGCCGGATCTCGGCGGTATCGCCGATGCGCACGTTCGGCAGATCGTTCTCATACACATCGCAGATGATCCAAACGGTGGACAGGTCTGAGATCGTGAAGGGATTCGTGCCGAAGCTCTGCACGGCAGCGGCCATGGTCACCTCCTGGTCGGTGATCACACCCGAAACCGGCGCGTAGATATCGACCATGCTGTTGGGGTGATCCGGGTTGGTCCCGAGCAGGCGTAGGTGTTCCGCCATGGTCTCCACGTCCACCTTGGCCTTGTCGTCGGTGTCCTGGGCGACCTGGAGGTCGTTCAGCGACATGGCGCCATGGTCGTAGAGGTCCTTCGTCCGCTCCAACTGCGTCCGCGATAGCGTTTCATCGGCCAGCGCTTTCCTGTAATTCGAAAAGGCCCCGGAAATATCGTCGCTGCGGACCGTCAGCAGTAACTGGCCCTTGGTCACGGTGTCGCCGAGCCGCGCGTGAATTGCCATGACGCGACCCGATGCCAGCGAAATAGCCGGCACGTTGCGCGCCACGTCGGGGTTCACCGTGCCCGTGACTACCAGTTCGGGCGCCGCGGATTGCGCCGACGCCGTTGCCACCGGAAACTGCTCCGGATGCTCAACGGAGAACATGTTAACGTCGAAGGCCGTAACGACTTTCGCCGCCGGCGGCGCCTCCGCCGTCGTATTCGCCTGTACGCTTCCGCAGCCACCAAGAGACAGCACCGATGGGATGGCAGCGAAAAGAAGACCAACCGTCAAAGCTCTGCGTTTCATAAGAACCTCCGGGGCGGGCCCGAGCCCGCCCCCTCCAACACACTTAGAACTTCACCATTACGCCTGCACTGAACGTCGTTTGGCTTTTGCGAAGATCCGGGAACCACACGCTGCCCGGACCCCCGCAGGCCGAATACGCCGCCGACAGGACATTCGTCCCGGCCGAGGCGCCTGTCGTGCAGACAAAGCTCCCCGGCGAACCGTTGTCGCCGCCCGGAGGCGTGAGCCCGCCCCGCCCCGTCCAGTACGGGACGTCCGAGTGGCGATATCCGGCTTCAGCCCACCACGTGATGTACTGTTTGGGCATGTACTGAAAATTGGCGGTCGCGTCCCACATGTGGGCCTGGTCGCCCGGATTTGCCGTGAAGTAAGGCGAACCCGAGATGGCATCCGCGCCGTTGATGGGCGGCAGCAGCGTCAGGTATCGGCCGGGGTTGTTCATCATGCCGCCGCCGAACGTAAGGGCGTATTTGTCCTTACCCCACCACGTCCGGTCATAAACCATCCAGCCCAGGAACGCCTGCTTGGGTCCGCCACTGCCCCCGTGGCACGTGACTCCGCCGCCATATTCGCAGCCCAGGTCCCCCGTAAAGGAGAAGGCCATCTTGTCGATGCCTGTGCTATCGGGCTTGTTGTAGTACCTGACCTCGATGCTGTCATCGGTGTGGATGCGCGAGCGGCCCGGGTTACCCAATGTATCCGTGCCGTTGCCGTAGTTGTTGAACACCAAGGAAAGCCATTCGTGAGGACGATACAAAATCTGTCCTCCCAGGCCGCGGTGGCCGTTGAACTTGTTGTAAGACTGCCAGCCGTTGATTACCCAGGGTTCGATCTTCAGCTTGTTAGTGGGGAACCACTGAACTCGCAGTCCATTGAAGAACCACGGCGTGTTCGAGGACACGAACGACGGCTGGTAAGTCCAGTTGTCGAAGTTGTAGTAGCTGAACAGGCCGATGTACGACACGAAGATTCCGGCATCGACATTGAGCCCGTGGCTCACGTTGAAGTGGTACCCGCCGTATGCCTCCGAGACGTACTTGTAAGCGCCGCGGGCGTCCCATTGGCCAACCCCGGCGCTGCCGTCGTTGCGCGGCGTCGTGGTGGCGAACAGTCCGTTCATGGTCAGGACCCTGCCGCGGACGTTCTGCCAGTGAAAGTCGCCGCCGAAGCTGATCTGCTCCACCTGGAACTCGCCGGAACGGAACGACTCCGTCGCCCCGCCCATGGTGTGGTCTATCGGCTGGTTGGTGTCCAGCATGTAGTGAGTGTCGAACCTGACTTCCGGCGTGAAGAACTTCGTATCCAGCACCGTGTCTTTGTTCCGTGGGGTCCCGTTGAGCCAGGTGAAGTCGCCGTACGCAAACGGCGTGACGTTGTCCGGGCTCGGAGATGGGTCAGGAGCCTCCAGGGCCTCCGGAAGCACGTGTTGCGGGGCCGGTGCCGGAGCCGGCGCCGCGGCTTGCTGAGGAGCCTGCCCAGGCGCGGGCACGGCCGCGGCAGCAGCGACGGTTACGGGCTCGGTTCGCTCGACCGGCGCCGAGCGAGCCTGTAGCGCCGCTTCGAGCTGTTCGATTCGTTTCTTGAGCGCCGCCAGCTCATCCACGACTTCTGAATCAGCCACCGGCTTGGAGGCCTGGGCATCCCGCGGCGGCGGATAGTCGGCCGCAAGCAGGAAATCGACCTTGTAAGTCCCCGGCGCCGACACATCGACATCAACCGTTGACTGGATGAACCCGTTCCGGGCTGCCGCTATCTGATACGGGCCGGGCTCTAGCTTGGCGATCGTAAAGGTTCCGTCAGGACCGCTAACCGCGGTACGGTCCGTGCCTCTGTTCAGGTTGTGTACGGTGATTCGCACCTGCGGCACCGGTAGCTTACTGGCGGAGTCTCGAGTGATCCCATTCACGCCGCCAAACGACTCCTGCCCCCAGGCAGGCATGGATAACACTGCAAGCTGAAGCGCGATGCAGGCTGGAGCCACGGCGGAAACAAGTATGCTGCGAGTCATTTAGTGTCCTTTCTCAAATCGAGTGTGTGATTTCCTACTGGTGTGGCGCTAACACGTGGCGCATGCGCTGCCACCTTCGTGGGCGGCGATCCTACTCGGGCTAACAGCTCTTCTTGTCGCACTCAGTATGGAGTACGACTCATGAGGAAAGCATGAGGATTTCATTCCCGTCCTCCGACGTTGCGGTCGTTGGCTCTGAACCGGTAACCAACCTGGGCATCGGTCATCACGTACTTCGGAGAAGCGGCGTCGTCGCCCAGCTTCTTGCGCAGCTGCCGGACGAACGTGCGAAGATACTCCAGTTCGCCGCCGTACTCGGGCCCCCAAACGGCGCCGAGTATACGAGCGTGAGCCAGCGAAACGCCCGCGTGCGACATCAGGAAGTAGAGCAGCTCGAACTCCTTCGGAGTCAGATGAATCGGCTCTCCCGCTCTCTTCACCGACCGCACCGCCGGATCGAGTTCTATTTCTCCGATTCGAATCGCCGCGGCTTCCTCGGACTCCGCCGCCTGGGTCCGCCGTACCGCGGCGCGAAGCCGCGCCGCCAGTTCCCGGATGTGGAACGGCTTGGTAACGTAGTCGTCCGCGCCCGCGTCGAGCGCCCGGATCTTGTCGTCTTCGGCGTTCTTCACGGTCAGCATCACGATCCCCAGCAGCGGCATCAGCCTCCGAATTTCCCTGCACGTCTCGATTCCGTTCATGCCCGGCATCCCAATGTCGAGGAGCACGGCGTCGAAGCGGATCGTGCGAATCAGCGCGATGGCCTGCTCCCCGGTTTCGGCCTCTTCGATGTCGAAGTTCATGCCCTGAAGTGTCTTCCGCAGCGCCCATCGGATCACCGATTCGTCGTCCACGATCAGCACCTTTCCTCGTATGCTGTCGCGAGGCTCCAGTAATGTTGGTTCGATCGAAGAGCTCATCTTGGGCGCTTCACAGTTGGCTGCGTCAACCCCTGATTTGTAACTTCACGATGATTGTGAAGGAAGCCTCATAAGGAATGCATGAAGATACTCATGCCATTCCTCACGTGCGCCCGGCGGCGGTCTGCAACTCGCTCGCTCGGCATGACTTTTACCTGCTAGCCAAAGATTTTATGGGCCTCCTCAGAGTTTGTTATCGGAGCCAAGGCATGACCCTGTAGCGGGTAATTGTTTGACGCAGGTCAAATAACACTCATCCCGAGTCATCAACTTAGAGGACCTTTATGCGATCTTCATGTCCACCGGTCTAGACTTCTGTATGTCCACTGGAGGGGAGATGCAGAGCGCGCGGGATGCTGTCGGCGATGCTCTTCGGAAAACCACCGTTCATCCCGGAGGCTCGCTGCTACGCCGGGCGGTCCGCATGAACATCGTCTCCTTCCCCGCGCAGGTGCCCGTGCTCTTGCGACAACCGGCGGCGGATGTGCAGTGGCGCATGGTGCTCCTGTATTTCGTTCGCGGCTGGAGCCAACCGGCTCTCGCCGCGCGTTTCGGGATTCCGATACACCGGATCTCAAAGGCCATCAACGACTGGTCCATCCGCGCCCTGGCACTCGGCTACGTCCAGGTCATCGACGCGAAGGCATTCGCGGTCTGCTGCGGTGTCGAGGGCGAAGAGCCAACTTACTTCGAAGCGCCGCAGCCCCGGCTGGCCGAAGTCAGGGCGCTGCCGGCGCCGCTCGGGGGCAGCCCTATCGATGTCCTGGTCGCCCTCGACATTGCCATCGCCCGCTGCGAAGAAGGGCATGACGAGTTTTGGATGAAGGCCGCCACGCTTCTCGGTGACCTGAGAACGGCGGCCAGTGCGAAGCTGCGCCAACGCGACGAGGAGCGCGTCTCTCATGCGGTTGCTTGAAACAGGGAAGTTCGCATCTTTGAGGATCTTTGCAATGGCTGCCGCGGCCATAGCGACCGCCTGGCCCGCTGCCGCGCAGAACCACTTCGTTCGAGAGGCTCCGGCCTTCCGCTCCAACTCCACGCTGGTGGTGGTTCCGGTCACCGTAATGGACCGGCGCGGAGCCATTGTCAACGGCCTGTCCGGCAAGGCATTCACGCTGACCGAAAACGGGGTGCCACAACCTATCCAGTCCTTCAGCGAGGATGACGCGCCCGTCTCCCTGGGAGTCGTGCTGGACCTGAGCGGCAGCATGAAAGGAGTTCTTTCCGCGGCTAAGGAATCCTTGCGGACCATGCTGAAGGACGCCAATCCCGGCGACGAATTGTTTCTCAACGGCGTCTCCACCGCGCCGCGGGCCTACTCCGGTTTCGAGGATAGTATTGAGGACGCCATGCGCCGCGTCGAATCCGAGCAGGCCGAAGGATACACGGCGCTCATCGACACGGTCTATTCGAGCGTGCAGGAGTTACGCTCCGGCGCCCATCCGCGCAAGGCGTTGGTGGTCATTTCCGACGGCATGGACAATCACAGCCGCTACACCAGAGAAGAACTACTGCGGTTGGCCGTGGAATCGGACGCACAGATCTACACCATCGCCACCGTAGCCTCCGTCAACCCCGTGCAGGCTCCCAAGCCTCTCGTGAGGACGGAGGCGCAGCAGGGACTTGCGTTTCTCCAGGACCTCGCTGAAAAAACCGGCGGAGTCAGCTTCGTCGTCAGCAATGGCGCGGAAATTGGCAAAGCGGCTGCGCGAATCAATCAAGCCCTCCGCAATCAGTACGTCATCGGATTTGTGCCCCGCGAAGACCGCGCCAGCGGCCAGTGGCGTAAGATCCGGGTGAAGGTTGCCGGCTCTGGGATGAGGGCCTACGCCCGCACGGGTTATCGTCTCGATTAAGACATTTCGGACCCTTATGCCTTCCTTACGATCGCAGTTCCATACTTGCAATTGACGAGAGTAAGAGGAGGAGGATCCCAAATGAAATCGGATGCTTTTGGTTGTTTCCGGGCCGCAGCGATCGCCGCTTGCGTGGTCGGTTTGGCATTGCCGGGGGCGGCTCAGATACAGGAACGCTACAGCAGTTCGGAACTGCGCAAGATGATGCGGGACGCCCAGACGGCGGATCAGTGCAGGAGCCTCTCCACGTGGTTCCGTGGGGAGGAGGCCAGCTTCCGCGCCAAGGCTCAAGCGGAAAACGCGGATTACGAGCGGTACAAAACGACGGCCAGGACCAAGGCCCCCACCCGCGCCGACAATGCACGGAGTCTGGCGGGTACCTACTCCGGCAAGGCGGACAAGATGGCGGCGCTCGCCACCCGCTACGAGTCGCAGCTATCGCGCCTGGACCCGGGTTATCGGCCCGTCACCACCACTGCATCCGCGGCGGCGGGAACACCCTGCCCGGCGTCGTTGGGTGGTTCCGAGCAGAATTGAGCGTCTGAGCGGCTGACTTAGCGCCGCGGATTCCATTGCCGGCGACGCGACGACATCGCGCGCCGGCAATGTGCATAATGATGAAGGTGAAGTTGTTGCCCTTTCGGCAGCAGCCATGGACGAGAAAACTGAACTCGTGAGCGGCCTCGCTGCCGGGTCAAACTCCCCAGCCAAGGCGAACGCATGGAACCGTTGGCGGCAGGCCGTACGAGCTTGCCTGGGGGTTCTACCCGGGAGCCTCGCCGGGGTGGCCGTCGTTGCTGTTGTAACGCTCTGCGCGTTCCGGCTGCATCTCAACCTCTCCACTGCCAGCTCGCTCGACTTCCTGATCGTGGTGGTGGTTTCTGCCATCTGGGGTTTCTGGGAAGCGACTTTCACCTCGTTGGTCGCCTACGGTTGCCTCGACTACTTCTTTACCCTTCCGCTGTTCAGCTTCGCCGTGTCGGATCCCCAGGACTGGGTCGCTCTTGGCACCTTCGAGATAGCCGTCCTTATTGTGAGCCGGCTCTCCACGCGCGTGCAGGGCCAGGCCCGGGCGGAGGCTCGGCAGCGGGCACAGGTCGAAAAGCTCTACCAACTAAGCCGGCGCATTCTGTTCCTCGACCGCAGCCAGACCATCGGGCCGCAGATCGTATCCCTCGTTCAGGACATCTTCAAGACGGAGTCCGTGGCGCTCTTCGATGCCACGGCCGTGCGTCTGGATGCCACCGGTCCAAGGGCCGGCGATCTGGAACAACTCGCCCGCCGCGCCTATTTCCAGGACACCGTTCTCGAAGGCCCCGGCGGGCATACATGGGCGACTGTGTTGCGGCTGGGCTCGAGCCCCGAGGGCGCCATCGCGCTCAGCGGCCCGGAACTCAGCCGCTTTGCGGTTGAACCCATCGCTTCGCTGGCCGCCATCGCACTCGAGCGCGCCCGTTCCTTCGAAAAGGAGGGCCGGGCCGAAGCCGCGCGCCAGACCGAGCAGCTCCGCACCACGGTCCTCGACGCGCTTGCCCACGCCTTCAAGACGCCGCTCACGGCGATCCGAACCGCAAGCTCGGGACTCCTGGAAGCCGGGCGCCTCACCACCGACGACACCGAACTGGCCGCTCTCATCGATGACCAGGCGGAGCATATGAACCGCCTGGCTACCGAGCTGCTGCAGATGGCGAAGATCGATGCCGCCGAAGTCCGGCTCAGGCGCGAGCGCGTGCCCGTGCTCACGCTGATCGAGGACGTCGTGGCGCGCCATCGCGAGCAGCTCCGCGGACGGTCCGTGCGCGTAGCCGACGGCGCAGCTCCCCTTGAAGTCCAAGGCGACCGCGAGATCCTGACGGCGGCGCTCGAGCAGTTCATCGATAACGCCGCCCGCTATTCCACGCCCGGGTCCCCCATCTCCGTCGCGGCCGAAGAGAACCTGGGTGAGGTTATCATCGCCGTGCACAACGAGGGCCCGCCCATCCGGCCCGCTGACCGGGAGCGGATCTTCGAGCGATTCTATCGGGCAGAAGAGTCGCGCCATCGGGCGTCCGGAACCGGGCTCGGCCTGTCGATCGCAAAGAAAGCCGCCGAAGCGCATGGCGGCCGGACCTGGGTGGTGAGCGAGGAACGCACCGGTACGACGTTCTTTTTCGCGCTGCCCGGTGGCTTAGGGAGACGATATGAGTCAGTCGCAGGGTAGGGTCCTGATCGTTGACGACGAAGTTGCCATCCGGCGCGCGCTCCGAAACACGCTTCAGGGGATGGGATTCCTGGTCGAAGAGGCGCCTTCCGGCGAAGCGGCCCTGCGCCTGCTGCCCGAGGCTCCATACGATGTCGTACTCCTCGACATCAACATGCCGGGGATGGGAGGCGTGCGGGCGTGTCAGGAGATCCGCCGCACCTGGCCGCAGCTGGGGATCCTCATGCTGACGGTGCGCGACAGCGAGCAAGACAAGGTGGCCGCGCTCGATGCCGGCGCGGATGATTACATCACCAAACCGTTCAACGTTCGTGAGCTGGCGGCGCGCATCCGCGCGGCGGTGCGGCGTTCTTCCGCCTCCCGGGTCGATCCCGATGCGGAAATCCGCATTGGAGCGATCGAGCTCGATCCTGCCCGCCGGCTGGTTCGCAAGGGTGGAGAGCTGGTCCACCTCACGCCAAAAGAGTTTGACCTCCTGCACTACCTCATGGCGCACGCCGGTCTGCCCATCATGCACGTTCGCCTCCTGCGCGCCGTGTGGGGACCGGAGTATGGTGGCGAGCTCGAGTATTTGCGCACCTTCGTTCGCCAGCTACGCAAGAAGCTGGAGACCGACCCGGCCGAACCCGCCTATCTGCTGACCGACAGCCACGTCGGCTACCGGTTCGCCGACGCCAAGCCGGAGCCCGTCGAGGAGAAGGCTTGAGCGAGACCCAGCCTCGGGCTGACACGGCGGCGGTGCTGGCAGTCGCGGCTGCGGTCGCCGTCGTCCACCTGCTCACAAACCAGCGCTACGGCTTTCATCGCGACGAACTTCAGTTCCTGAGCGACGCCCGCCATCTCGACTGGGGGTTCGTCGCGTATCCGCCGCTGACGCCTTTTCTGGAGCGCATTAGCCTCGCCGTCTTCGGACTGTCTCTGGTGGGACTGCGCCTCTTCTCCGTCGTATCCCAGGCCCTGGCCATTCTGTTCACCGGGTTGATGGCCCGCGAGCTTGGCGGCGGACGGCTGGCCCAGGTTGCCGCCGCGCTTGCGGTCGCGCTCTCGCCCCTGCCTCTGTTCCAAGGCACGGAGTTTCAATACACCTCCTTCGACTATCTGTGGTGGGTGCTCATCGCGTATTTCGTGATTCGTCTGCTCAAGACGGGGAACCCGCGCTGGTGGCTGGCCATCGGAGCGGCCATGGGCCTGGGCCTTCTGACCAAGTACACGATGGCGTTCTTCATCGCCGGAATCCTGGGCGGGGTTGTGCTGACACGCGAGCGGCGCTTTCTTAGGAGCGGCTGGTTCTGGGCTGGCATGGCCCTGGCGCTTCTGATCTGTCTGCCGAACCTGGTATGGCAGGCGCGCCACGGATTCATCTCGCTGCACTTTCTCCAGCACATTCACACGCGGGACATCGGCGAGGGGCGCACCAACGGGTTTCTGCGCGACCAGTTCCTGATCGGCGCGAATCTGTTTGCAGTGCCGCTGTGGATCGCCGGCCTGCTGTCGTTCCTGCGCAACCGCCGCTATCGAATGCTGGCCTGGATGTACCTGATCCCGCTGGCGCTGTTTATGGTGGCGAAAGGGCGAGGGTATTACCTGGCGGCCGCGTATCCCATGCTGATGGCGATGGGCGCGGTGGCGGCAGAGCGCTGGGTAACGTCGCTTGGCCGGTTGCCTCGCCGGACAATCGAGGCCGTGTTCTTCGCCGGCCTGGCAGCGTGTGGCGTCTTCGCCTGCGCGATCGTTCTGCCGCTCGCCTCCTCCGGTCCGCTCAAGGATTTCGCTCTCCGGAACAACGGCGATCTGCGCGAGGAGATCGGCTGGGACGAGTTGGTCAGGACGGTGGCCGGCATTCGCGATTCGCTGCCCCCGGATCAGCGGGCGAATGTGGGCGTGCTGGTGGGAAACTACGGCGAGCAGGGCGCGATCGAAATGCTGGGACCGGCCTACCACCTGCCCACGCCCATCAGCGGAACCAACTCGGCGTGGTTGCGGGGGTATCCCGTCCCGCCGCCATCAACACTGATCGTTGTCGGCCTGTCGAGCAAGTACGCGAACCGGACGCTCACCGGTTGCCGCGTGGCCGGCCACAACGGCAATTCTCGGGGAGTGGAGAACGAGGAGAGCCGCGACCACCCGGACATCTTCGTCTGCGGTCCGCCACGCGAGCCCTGGCCCGAGTTCTGGAAGAAGTATCAGGACTTCGGCTGATCGCAGGCCGCCCGCCGGAGCACACCACACACCACTCCCATCCTCGCCCGCATCAAGCACCGTGCTGCCAGAAGAAATCGACGAATGGAGAGCGCGTGTTACACTTGCAGGGACTACGAGGTGTACATGCGCCTGGCTGCTGTTTCGGCTGCGTCCGCTTTGCGTTTCGCGGTCATTACCGCGTCGCTTGCTTTCACGACCCTCCCGTTGCTGGCCGAGGAGCAGCCGATCCCGGCCGAACTCAGCTTCCTGAACAAGCTAGGCAAGCCGTACCGCATCACCTATGAGCCCTGGGCCGAATTGCAGATCCCGCAGGGCAATCGTGGTATGGGCGGGGTCGGCAAGGTGGCGCGCGGAAAGCATTGGCAGTTTCCCGTCATCGTAGCGGGCGCCATGACGGCGGATGCCGTTTGGGCCATTATCAAGCCGGCCTTCCTCGCCAACGGCTGGACCGCGGTGCATGAGTGGTCAGCGGGAGGAATCGAACTGTTTCTTCACTACCAGAAAGACGGGGTCGAGGCATGGGCCGAAACCGACCCCAGCCCGGAACGCGCCTCAGTGGAGATTGTTGAGATTGCTCCGATGCCATTCACGTTCACGCTCACGGCTCCCTCCGCAACTCCAGAAAAGGTCGACCCTAACGCGGGCGATTTTCCCTGGCTTGGCCCCCTGCCGGGGTGGCAGTTCCGCAGCAGCGTCGCCGACACCGATCCTTTCCGCGTCTCCATCACGGGCGCCGCCGAACTCGAACTCGTGGCCCCATCGTCGATCATCAAAACCTACCGTCAGCCCCCGGATGGCATGTCCAACAGCCTCTTTCACATCGCCTATCACGATGCCCTCATCAAAGCCGGCTGGACGATCCTGTATGACCGCCAGGACGTTTCCCTCACCGCGCACTTCACCCAGAACGGCCGCAACCTGTGGGCCACACTCTACAAGAGCGAGTTCAACGAAATCCGCGTCGCCGACGCCGGCGCCGTGAACAAAGACATGAGCAGCGATCTCAAGACCAACTGCCACGTCGCAATCTACGGCGTGCTCTTCGATTTCAACAAGTCGACTCTTCAACCTGCCAGCGATCCGGTGTTGCAGCAGATTCTGGATCTGTTGAAGAAGAATCCCACGCAGAAGATCGAGGTCCAGGGACACACGGACAACGTGGGCGCCGATGCCTACAACCAGACGCTCTCTGAAGCGCGCGCCAAGGCTATCGGCACCTGGCTCCAACAGCACGGGATCGCCGGCGACCGGCTTACAGCGAAAGGCTTTGGGAAGACCAGGCCGATTGCAGATAACGCAACGGACGCGGGCAGAGCGAAGAATCGGCGCGTCGAGATTGCCGACCCGAATTGTGCCGCACATTCGAAGTAGGCTCGAAACAAATCGGCGTCTTTTGGCCGCACACCGATCCACACTCCACCACCAAGGAGCTTCACGATGTTCTCTCGAAGAATCCTGAGTACTCTCGGAATCCTGGCTTTCACCTCGCTCTTGCTGGCGCAGGCCCCAACCCCCACCGCCTACACCATCACATCCGCCCTGGGCGGTCCCGATCCAGGCACCATCACCGTGTACCGCAACGGCTCCATGGCCCTGACCGAATTGAACCATCCAGCCAAGCCCGACGGCACGCCGGCCACTCGTTCGCTCACGCTGTACGACCTCAAGGCGATGGCCTCCTTCTCCTGGGACCCGGGGACGACGCCCCCCGCGTGCAGTGCGGGCACCTTCTCGGGTGACTGGGGCGATCCCTTCGCCATGACGGCCGAACTCTCCGCGGGCATCGCCAAGGGAGATTTGAAGCCCACCGGCTCCCAGACTCTGATCGGAATCGCCACCAGGGCTTATGCCGGCACCATCCAGGGGAGCGGCGTCAAAGCCTGGTTCGACGAGAAAGACGGCCTGGTGATCCGCGCTGTCATTGAGGCTCCCGGCGCCCCCGCGATGACCCTGGTCGACGTTCGCAAAGCCTCGTTCACGCCGCCGCCCGCGTCCCTTTTCGCTCTGTCGGCGGAATGTGCCTCGGTAAAGCCCCCACTCACACCCGCCGAGGTCATCGCCTTAGAGACCGGCGACAGCGGCGACAACTTCGTCAACGGCATCTACGGCCCCGGCTCCAAAGACTCCTGCTCCATCGTGGTCCGCGTCGTTGCCGCCAAAACCATGGCCCCCATCACGCGCCGGTGGCAGGTCGCCATTGACACCACTTACAACGTCGACTCCCCGCCCGCCTACAGCTTTGGCATGGGCGACGACGGCACCGCGACCTTCTCCGGTGGGGGCCTCCACGAGATCACCAGCCAGATCCA
This sequence comes from Bryobacteraceae bacterium, assembly GCA_035602665.1. Classification (GTDB taxonomy): domain Bacteria; phylum Acidobacteriota; class Terriglobia; order Bryobacterales; family Bryobacteraceae; genus DASWZN01. The sequence continues at coordinate 22,496 of DATNLV010000015.1, forward strand.
CAACGGCATGGTGCGGATCGACAATCCGCCCGCCTACTTCAACCTGAGCATAAATGTGGTGCAGCCGGGCCATGGCGCCGGCCTCGGCCTCATCTACCGCCAGTGCTTTGCCCCTGTCACCATGCTCTACTACGTCCTCAAGGACCCCAACGACCCCGGCCAGGGCGGCGATTTTCTTTACGCCAAGTCCGGCAAATACGCCTCAGTCCCAGCGCGCTGATCGAATACGGGAGCTCCGCCCTCAACCAAGCCCGGCAACCCATTCGACCGACCGCCGCATCCCCTCTTCGAACCCGACCGCCGGCTTGAACCCGAACTCCCGCCGCGCCCGCTCGATGGGGAACTCCTGATCCCGCCCCAGGAGCAGGGCCGCATGCCGCGTTAGCAAAGGACGCCCGGGGACACCGAGCCAGCGGTGCGGAGCCTCCATCACCCGCGCCAGCCCGAAAGCCGCCGCTGCCGGCAGATCGATCCACGGACGCCGGCGGCCCAGACCATCCGCCAGCGTATCTACGTACCGGCGCCACGTCACGCCCGTGCCGTCCGACAGGTTGTAAGCGCGCCCCACCGTCTCGCTCGCGGTGGCGGCATCGATCATGGCCTCCGCCACATTGTCCACGTAGCAGAACCCGCCCGCCATTCGCCCGCCGCCGATCACCGCCATCAGCCCCTGGCGGATCAGCTTCGCGATGTCGGTTACGAACGCCTTGCCCCGCGGCCCGTAGATGGTCGCCGGCCGCACCACCGTCACCGGCAGCCCCGTATCGCGCGCCGCCTCCCACACCCGCGCCTCGCCCATGCCCTTGCTGCGGTTGTACCCCAGGCCGGCGTCGACGATCGGGTGCGATTCGTCGCAGGGAACCAGAGGATAGCCGTAGACGTCGGTGGTGCTCACGTGCAGAAACCGCCGCAGACCCGCGACCCCGGCCGCGGCGCGCAGCATCTCTTCCACGCCCGCGACGTTGGCTTCGTAGTAGTCGCGCCACGGCGCCCAGTCGGTCGAGCACCCGGCGCAGTTATAGATGTGCGTGACCCCCGGGACCGCACCCGCCGCGTCCCCCCGCACCACCTCCACCGGCAGGCCGTCGAGGTGCCGCAGATCGCTGGTCGGGCGGGCCAAAACGCGCACCGCCTCGCCACGCTCTACGAGGAGTTGCGCCAGTCTGCCCCCGAGGAAACCGCTAGCGCCCGTTACCAGAACCATGCTGTGTCTCGTGGGGCAGGCGTCCACGCCTGCGAGGGGTCTCGAGACCCGCTCTTCGTCTTACCGCAGCTCCCGGAACGCGTCCAAAGCAAGCTGCAAGTCGTCCAGCGTGTGCCCCGCGGTCGCGCAAAGCCGCAGCCGCGCCGAGCCCTGCGGAACCGCCGGGAACATCACCGGCGCCACCAGAATGCCCCGATCCCGCAAGTGGCTGGCGAAGAACGCGGCGGTCGCTTCGTCGCGCAGGATGATCGGAATGATCGGAGTCTCCGATGCGCCCAGATCGTACTCCAGGTCCCGCAGCCCTTTCCGCAGGAAGTCCGCATTCGACTTCACGCGAGCCACGCGCTCCGGCTCCTGGAGGATGATCGCGATCGCGGTCCGGATCACCGCCGCGGACATTGGGTTCAGCGCGCCGGAGAAAACGAACGGGCCCGCGGCGTGTTGCAGGTAGATCGAAATCTCCTGCGAGACGCACGCGAAGCCGCCCGACGCCGGAATGGACTTCCCCACCGATCCGGTCCAGATGTCCACTTCATCCGCCGGCACTCCGAAGTGTTCGTCGGTCCCGCGCCCGTATGTGCCCAGAACGCCCGTCGCATGGGCGTCGTCGATCATCAGATAGCAGCCGAACTCTTTCTTGATCGCGATCAGCTCCGGCAGCCGGCAGATGTCGCCCTCCATGGAGAAGATGCCGTCCGCGATGATCAGCGTCCGGTTGGCGGGCGCGCCATTTTCCAGTTCCTGCCGCAGCGAGTCCGGATCGTTGTGCCGGAAGCGCTGTATCTGGACGCCGGCCAGCCGGCATGCATCCACCAGGCTGCGGTGCGAGAAAGCGTCGAGGATCACGCGGTCCTGCGGTCCCAGCAGCGCCGAAACCACTCCCAGGTTCGCCAGGTATCCCGAACTGAACGAGACCGCTTCGTCCATCCCCTTGAACGCGGCCATCTCGTCTTCCATCTGGTGATGCAGGTCCAGCGTCCCCGTCAGCATCCGCGCGCTGGCGACCCCGGTGCCGTACTTGTCGATGGCGTCCTTGGCCGCTTCGTCGATGCGCGGATCCCCGATCAGCCCCAGGTAATCGTAGGCCGACAGCGACAGCATGTCCCGGCCTTCGATCCGCACCCACGGACCGGACTTGCTCTGCAGCGCCACCTGGTACGGGTACACGCCGGCCTGGCACGCCTGTTCCGTCATGTCGAAGATGCGCCGTGCTCGCGCGTCGAGGAGCTTGTCCTTGCCGTAACTCCGGCGGTTGCCCGCGGCAAAAAAGCCGTCAAAACGGGCGCCGGTGGCGCTGCTCAGAGGCTCGCAGTTTGGAGAGATCTTAATGTCTTTCATTCAAACGTCCCAATGGGCGTAGGAACAAGTATACAACCGCCGTCAATCCCTGCAATACCGGCCTACGAGCGACCCTTCAGGGTGCCCAGGAACCGCACCGCCACGTAGCCCATGGACACTATGGCCGCGGCCAGTACGGTGTAGAGCACCGCCGGATTCCGGTCGCTCCACGGCTTCTCTGGCGGAACCGGTGGCTGATACGCTCCGTTCCGCTGCTCGGCGCCGGCGGCCAGCACGAGTTCCGCGGCCTGCGTCCTCCGCTCCAGGATCGCCCCTAAATCGTAGGACGGCGCCTTCGCTTCCGGGTTGCCGTAAAATAGCGCGTACTCGCCCGTCACGGCCGGCAGGAACTTCACCCGCCGCCCGATCGTCTCGAACAGAGCTCGGGCGATGGGCACCGGAGCGTCGTCGCCGTTGAAAATGCGCAGGCGCAAATAGCGGTCCCCCTGCTCGGAGAAATTCAAAGTCAGCGACTCTTCGTCCGGGAATCGGTAGACCACGCCCGACCCTATGTATCTCCACTCCTTTCGATCCGCGCTCGATTCGATCTCGCACGCGCGGTGAAACAACGCGGCGCCGGTCTCGATGTGCAGCCGCGAGTGCGGGAGCCTCTCGGCGCCCAGGTCGAAGACCACCAGGCTCGTTTCGTGATCCTCAACCCGCGACGGCCGGGCCAGCGCGACGCTCTGCCACACCGCCTCGCGCTCCCGGTAGTCGGTGAGCCACGCGCCCGTGACCGCGTCCGTCTTCATCCAGCCGAAGAACGTCGCGCGCACGAAGCGTCGTGTCGAAAGCGGATACTCCACCGTCAGCACCGAGATGCTCCGCCCGCCCTGCGTGAAATCGAACACGTAGCCGTCCGCCCGCGCCAGGGCCCACCGCCGCCCGTCGGCCGAGGTTTCGATCCGCACCTTGATGCGGAAATTCGTCTGCCCGGTCGCGATCCGCAGGCGGTTGTGCCGGGCAGCGCGGCCCAAATCCAATGTCAGCTCGAGCCCGGCCCCCGCTACCACCGAACGGTCCAGGACCTCCGCGCGCAGTTCGGTCTCCTCCACCGCGCCGGCCAGGCTCTCGAGGACGTAAGGCACTTCGCGGCCGTCGCGCACCACACGCAAATCGGCGAGGTCCGCGCGCGCGCCCTGGTACACCGCGCGGTCGAGCGGCAAGACGCACACCTGCTGCACCTCGCCCGCCTCGGTCGTGCGCAGGAACTGCCAGTGCGCCGGGTTGAAGTCCGCTCGCGCCAGCGCCGACAAGGCCAACAGGCTAAGAGCGATTCTGATCATCCCGCCACCAGCTCTCGATCTTCGTTCGATACCGCGAGTACAGGTACGACGTCGCCAGCAGCACCACGCCCAGCACCGAGAACGCCACCACCCGAAATAGCTTCTGCAGCAGCCACTCATCGTAGAGATAGAGCTTCAGGACCGACACCGCGAGCAGCCCTAGCCCCAGAATGCGATTGATGCCGATGTGCGTCAGCACGCCAAGCGACACCAGGACCACGCCATAGGCCGCCAGCAGGATCGTGATCGAGACCGTCTCCACGCTGGCCAGGTTCGCGGCCGGCGTCGACCGCTCCGCCCAGCCCAGCGTTTCCAGAGCGAGCGCCCACAGCAGGACGAAGTGCCCCGCCACGTAAGGGACCAGCGCCAGCGCCCCGCTTCCGATCCAGCGCGCGCTCAGAAACAGCGCCACCGTGGCCGTCAGAAACGTCAGGAAGCGCGCATTCGCCAGCAGGCTGTTCGCATGTATCCAGGAGTCCACTCCGTAAAGCCGGCAGAGCGTTAGGAAGAAGACCGCCAGCGCCGCGTAGACCATGCGCCGCGCGCCCGTGCGCAGGCCGATCCAGGTGAGCGCGGCCGCCTCGACCGCCCAGGCCATCGTGATGCTGTAGCTCGAAAACTGAATCGGCGCCGCGAACGTCAGGAACGCCAGCGCCACCCCGACCAGCAGCAGCACCGGCCGCACATCCCGCCGGTCTGGAGGCTGAGTGTTCCAGAGCCGCAGTCCCAGCGCGAGGTGCAGGCCCGCGAGCGCCGCCGCGAACAGGCCCATGTAGGCGTGGTAGTGCGGATCGAGCCAGTGATACAAGAGC
>DATNLV010000022.1:0-18325 GCA_035602665.1 Bryobacteraceae bacterium
CGCGATCCCCGCGGCCATCCAGAACCACCGCGTGGCGATCAGCCGCCGCTCGGAGGTCGCCACCAGGCCAACCACCAGCGCGCCCAGAAAGAACACCGTCGAGTGCTTGTTCTCCATCCCCAGGCCGAGCAGCACGCCGCACCATAGCAGCAGCTTCGGCTGCTCCCGGTTGATCGCGAGCAGCAGGAAATAGACGCACCCCATCCAGAACAGCGGCTCCAGCGCATTCATCGCCAGGCGTGCGCCGTTGGCGAGAACCACCGGGCACACCAGCACCGAAATCGAGGCCAGCAGCACCGCCCAGCGCCTGCCGCCCAACTCCCGCGCGATCGCGCCGGCCAGCACCACTTCGCCGCCGTTTGCCAGCGCCGGAACCAGCCGGATGGCGTGAAGCGAATCGCCGATCAGCAGCCGGCTGAAGTGCGCCACCCAGGCAATCAGCGGAGCGAAGTCCACGTAACCGAACGCCAGGTGGTCGCTACAGGCCAGGTAATAGAGCTCGTCGCGGAAATACCCGTAGCGCCCGTTGGTCAGCATCTGAATCAGGACGGCCAGTCCGCCCAGCGCCCAAGCGATCCGCATGTCGCTCCGGGTCGTGTCTTTCGCGCGGTCTTCAGTCATGTGTGGTAGGCTCTCTTCCGGATGCTGGGTTACAACTTAAGATTACTATTCCATCTCTACTGGCGGCCCGGGCCGGCCATGAGCGAGGTACTCGATCGCGGCAGCCTGCTGTGGGCCAGCGTCATCGTACTCGCGGTTTCGTTTCTCCTGCAGACCAGCGTGGTGCCCATGATGATCCGCGCGGAGGCGGTCGCCGAAGGTGCGATGGTCTTCCAACCGGGATCCGCCGCGCCAGATCAGGAGGTGGTCCCGGTGCCGCAGCCGCGCCATGCGCGATCCGCCTGGCTGTCGTTTCACTTCTACACTCCCTTGCTCCTTCTGGCCATCTTCTACATTCCGGGTACGCTCTTGTTGAGTCACGTCTTCGGGGGCCAGGGATCGTTCGGCACCGAATTCCGCCGCGACTATTCGCCGCTGATGACCTGCGCGTCGCTGGCCTGGGCGGCCGCCAATCTCCCGTTGATCCTGGCCGTCTGGCTGCTGCCGCTGCCCGCCCTCGCCATCGTGGCGGCGCTCGCCTACCTGTACTTCGGCGTCCTGATGTTCTTCGCCGTGCGTACGGTCTCCGGAGTCGGTAACCCGGCCGCTGCCGCCACGGCTGCTCTCTCGGCGATCCCGGCCGCGCTGGCGATCGGTGCCGCACAGCCGCTCGGATTCCTCCTGGGCTGGCTCGCGTCGCCCTTCTTCCTGCTCTTCGCCTTTTACTTTCTCGGCGGCGAACTTAGTAACATGGGCGCCGGATTGCGCAGCCGCCAGAGCTTCCGCCGCATGCTCGACGCCTCCACGCTGAATCCCCACGACGCCGACGCTCAGTACCAACTGGGGCTCATCTACCAGCAGCGGCGCGATTACACCGAGGCGGTCCAGCGCTTCCGCAACGCCGTGGCCATCGACCCGCGGGAGACCGACGCGCACTTCCAGTTGGGCCGCATCGCGCGCGAGCAAGGCCGCCTCAAGGACGCCCTCGAGCATTTCCAGACCGTGCTGGACCAGGACGAGCACCACAGCTCGAACGAGATCCTTCGCGAAATCGGCGAGGTGTACTCGACCGCGGACCAGCACGCCGACGCGCGCCGTGAGCTGGCGGAGTACATCGAGCGCCGCCCGTACGACGCCGAAGGGCTCTACTATCTGGGCCTCGCGCTCGAGCGCACCGGCGAACCTTCCGCCGCCCGCCCCATGTACGCCCGCGCCATCGAATCCGCGAACACCGCGCCGCATTTCCGCCGCCACGCCGTCGCCCGTTGGGGACGCCTCGCCAGCAAGCAACTCCGCCGCCTCCCCCGCAGCACCGAACCGCGACCGTGAGGGAGCGGACCGCCAGGGAGCGGACCGTAACCCCCGCGCGCCCCAAGCCGTCTACACTATTGTCCTGGGAATGCATGCCGCAAACAACCGCGCCCTCTTCAACAACCTCTTACGAGACGTACGTCAACCCGCAGTGGTTGAAACTCCTGAACGTTCTCGACATGAACGTTCAATACGAGCGCTGCTCCGGCGCGGAACTCCACACCGCTGACGGCCGCCGCATCGTCGATTTTCTCTCCGGCTACTGCGTTCACAACACGGGTCACAACCACCCGGCCATCATCGCCGCCCTCAAAGACGAACTCGACCGTTCGGGCCCCGCCATGCTCCAGAGTCACGTCCCGGAGCTCGCCGGTGAGCTGGCCGCGCGCCTCTGCCGCAACGCCGGCGGCCGCATGAGCAAGGTGGTTTTCTGCAGCTCGGGCAGCGAGGCCGTCGAGGCCGCCATCAAGTTCTCCCGCGCCCGAACGGGCCGGTCCGGAATGCTCTACGCGAAGGGCGCGTTTCACGGCCTCACCTGCGGCGCGCTGTCGCTGATGGGCGACGATTTCTGGCGTGAAGGTTTTGGCCCCCTCCTGCCCGACACCACGGCGGTCCCCTTCGGCGACCTCGCGGCGCTCGAGCGCGAACTGGCCACCAAACGCTACGCCGCCTTCATCGTCGAGCCCGTCCAGGCCGAAGCGGGCATCCGTCTGCCGCCTCCGGGCTACCTCGAAGGCGCCCAGGCCCTGGCGCGAAAGCACGGTGCGCTGCTGGTTCTCGACGAAGTGCAGACCGGCATGTATCGCACCGGCCCGTTCCTGGCCGCGCATCACTTCAACGTCGAGCCGGACATGGTGCTTCTCGCCAAAGCCCTCAGCGGAGGCCTCGTGCCCTCGGGCGCCGTGCTGATGTCTGATGCGATTTACAATTCGGTGTTCGACTCCTTGAAGCGGGCCATTGTGCATACCTCGACTTTCAGCGAGAATGGTCTGGCGATGCGTGCAGGTCTGGCGACGCTCGATGTGCTCGAAGGAGAATCCCTCGGCTCGCGTGCGACGGCTGCGGGCGAGTCTCTCCGCCGGCGCCTCGCCTCCGCGCTGAAGCCCTTCCCGATGGTGAAGGACGTACGCGGCCTGGGCCTGCTCTCAGGAATCGAGTTCGTCCCTCCGAAACAGCTCAGCCTGAGAGTGCCGTTCGAGGCCTTTCGCGCCATCCACCCCGGCATGTTCGGTCAGGTGCTGGTCATGCACCTGTTCCACGACAAGGGCTTTCTGACGCAGATCTGCGGCAACAATTTCATGGTCCTGAAAGCCGCGCCCCCGCTGGTTGTCTCCGACAGCCAGGTGGATGAGTTCGTGACCGCCGTCCGAGAAGTAGTGGACCTCATGCATTCCTCGCCCGGGTTCTGGTCGGAGGCCCTGGGGATTGCGCGGAGGGCGGTAGCGTTTTGATGTGGATGTTGCTAGCCGCCGCGTTGCTCGGCCCGCCGCCCGTCGCGACGGCCCCGCCGCCGTTGCTCTACCAGGGCTACCGCGAGCTCTACGATCTCCAGTTCGACGACGCCCACCGGTCCTTCCGCGAATCCCAGCGCCTGCACCCGGAAGACCCCATGGGCCCCGTCTCGGACGCAGCCGCCTATCTGTTCTCGGAGTTCGAGCGGCTCCACATCCTCCAGTCCGAGTTCTTCCTCCACGACGACGGCTTCCGCACCTCGCGCAAGCTCAAACCCGATCCGGAAATCAAGCGCGCCTTCGAGGCCCAGCTCGATAAGAGCCGCCAGCTCGCCGAGCGCGCACTCGCCCGCGATCCCCAGGATCAGAACGCGACCTTCGCCATCGTCCTGTGCCTCGGCCTGCACTCGGACTACCTGGCCCTGGTGGAAGAGCGCTACGTGGCCTCCTTCCGGGAGATGAAGAGCGGCCGCATCCTGGCCGCCAGGCTGCTCGCCGCGAATCCGGAGTATTACGATGCCTACGTCGCCATCGGCGTGGAGAATTATCTTCTAAGTCTGAAGCCCGCTCCGATGCGTTTTCTTCTGCGCCTCGGTGGCGCGCAGATCGATCGCGAAGAGGGACTCCGCAAGCTTCGCCTCACAGCCCAGCGGGGCCATTACCTTCTTCCGTTCGCGCGCCTGCTACTCGCCGTGGCGGCGCTCCGCGACGGCGACCGCAACCACGCGCGAGAGCTGCTCCAGGGCCTCTCGGCGGAGTTTCCCCGCAACGACCTATACCGCCAGGAACTGGCGCGCCTGCGCTAGTACCGCCCCAGCACCGAACCGCGACCGTGAGGGAGCGGACTCCGTAACACCTTCTACCGAAACTGGAATCGCCCGCTACGCGTCTTGGAATATACGACGCCGTAATCGGCTATGTTGTAAGTGGCTGGACTCAAAACCAACATGAACATCGCTAGCGCCGCTACGGCATTCCCGAAACATTACTATCCACAGAACGTTCTCAGCGCCGCGTTCCGGCGCTACTGGAATGACAAACTCGAAGACGCGGATCTGTTCGAGCGCCTCCAGGCACACGTAGGCGTCGACGGCCGCTATCTCGTGCTGCCGCGCGAGACCTACGAAACAATCCCGAACTTCGGGGAAACGAACGACGTCTGGATCCAGGCCGCCACGGACCTGGCCGAGGAGGCAACCTCGTGCGCCCTGAAGCGCGCCGGTCTCGATAAGTCCGACATCGATGCTATATTCTTTGTCTCGGTCACCGGCATCTCCAGCCCGTCCATCGACGCGCGCCTGATCAACCGCATGGGCCTGCCGCCGCGCATCCGGCGCACCCCCATCTTCGGACTGGGCTGTGTCGCCGGAGCCGCCGGCGTGGCGCGCGCTGCCGATTACGTTCGCGCCTGGCCCGCCCAAACCGCGCTGCTCGTCTCCGTCGAACTCTGCTCGCTCACCATTCAGCGCGACGACCTCTCCATCGCCAACCTGATTTCCTGCGGCTTGTTCGGCGATGGCGCCGCCGCCGTGATCGTTGCCGGCACGGACCGCGGCCTGGCCGGTCCGCGCATCGTCGCCACGCGGTCCATCTTCTATCCCGGCACCGAAGACGTGATGGGCTGGAACATTTCGGAAAAAGGCTTTCGCATCGTCCTGTCGGCGGAAGTGCCGGAGATGGCGCGCAAACATCTGGGCCACGACACCGACGAGTTCCTGGCCGGCCAAGGGCTCAAGCGCAGCGACATCGGCTGCTGGCTCCTGCACACCGGCGGCCCCAAAGTGCTCGAAGGCATGCAAGACGCGCTGGACCTGCACGACGGCCAGCTCGCCGTCTCCTGGGACTGTCTGCGCAAAGCCGGCAATCTCTCCTCTGCATCCGTTCTCCAGGTGCTCGAAGAGACCATGGAGCGGCGCCGCCCGGCTCCAGGGACGTGGGGTCTGCTGGCGGCGATGGGCCCGGGCTTCTGCTCCGAGCTCGTTCTGTTGAGGTGGTAACTCTGACACAACCCTTCGACATCTTCGTGGCCGGCGGAGGCCCTGCCGGCCTGGCCGCGGCCATCGCCGCGCGGCGCCGTGGCTTTCGCGTCGCCCTCGCCGACCCCGGCCATCCGCCCATCGACAAGGCCTGCGGTGAGGGCCTGCTGCCGGACGGCGTCGCCGCGCTCGAAGAGCTGGGCGTCTCGCTCGGCCCCGCCGACGCCGTCCCGTTTCACGGCATCCGCTTTGTGGAATCCCCCCTCGCGGCCGAGGCGCGTTTCCCATCCCGAAGCGCCGTCGGAGTGCGCCGCACCGCGCTGCATCGCGTCCTGGTGGATGCCGCCGAGCGCGCGGGCGTGCACCTGCAATGGGGGACGCCGGTCACCGCCATCGGCCCGCATGTCGTGATGTTGGGCGGCGGCAAGGCCGTTCGCTGCCGCTGGATTATCGGCGCCGATGGCGAAACATCGCGCGTGCGAAGCTGGGCCGGCATCGATTCGCCCACTGCGCCACTGCGCCGCTTCGGCTTCCGCCGTCATTACCGCATCGCGCCCTGGACCGATTTCATGGAGCTCCACTGGGGTGACACGTTCCAGATCTACGTCACCCCCATCGCGCCCGGCGAGATCTGCGTCGCCGCGCTCTCCGCCGATCCGCATTTCCGTCTCGAAGACGCGCTAAGCCGTATGCCCGATCTCGCCGCTCGTCTCTGTCGCGCCGAGCCGGTCTCGACGGAACGCGGGGCGGTCTCGGCAACACGCCGCCTGGCGGAAGTCTGGCGCGGCCACGTGGCGCTGATCGGCGATGCCTCCGGCTCTGTGGACGCGATCACAGGCCTGGGGCTCCGCCTGGCATTCCGTCAGGCGCTCGCTCTCGCCGCCGCGCTCGAGGCGGGAGATCTGGCGCGCTACGCGGCCGAGCACCGCCGCCTGTCCCGGCGCGCCGAGCTGATGGCATCGTTCCTCCTTCTCGCCGGCCGCCGGCGCGCCGTCCGCGAAAGGGCCATGCGGGCCCTGGCCGCTCATCCGCAGGTATTCGCCCGGCTGGTGGCCGCCCACGCCGGCGCTGCGTCGCACGCGGATTTCGCCGCCGCCGGAATGGCGCTGGGATGGAGGATGCTGACCGCGTGACGAAAAACCTGGCATTCGCGATGGCGCTGGCCGCCGCAGCCTGCGCCCACCTTGACGCCCAGCCGACCGTGATCGAGCTGGACCCCGCTCAGACCCAGATCGAATTCACGCTGGGCACTTTGCTGCACACCGTCCACGGTTCCTTCCGCTTGAAGCAGGGCACCATTCGTTTCGACCCGGCGACGGGAAAGGCGGGCGGCGCGATCCTCGTCGACGCCACCAGCGGCGATAGCGGCAACGGAAGCCGTGACAGCAAAATGCACAAGAGCATCATCGAGAGCCCCCGCTTTCCCGAAATCGCCTTCACGCCGGATTCCGTCTCGGGCGCGCTCACCGGCCCTGGCCCCTGGCACGTGAAGGTGCACGGGTCGTTCAAGATCCACGGCGTCGAGCACGAGATGGTGCTGCCCGTCGAAGCGCAGGTGGGGCCGGACCGTTTCACCGCGACCATGCTCTTCGCCGTTCCCTACGTGAGTTGGGGCATGAAAAACCCCAGCTCTTTTGTGCTGCGCGTGGACCCGCAAGTCGGCATCGAGATTCACGCCGCCGGCCGCGTCGTCTCGAGATAGCGCAAACTCAAGAAACCTCGCCTCCGTGGCGCGCATCTTCCTAGGGGGTGATCATGAAGCCTGCCCTGTTGTTTCTGCTGCTCGCGGCGCAAGTCCCGATCTTCTCCCAGATGGGTGGATCGGGAATTCCCTGGCCGCACCGCAAGAAGAAGGAAGAGTCCAAGGACCAAACCACCCAGCGCTCGCTCGGCAAGCTGACCAAAGTGGACAACGACTCGCTGGTGGTCGAAGTGCCCGACGGGCGCGTGCTCACCTTCAAGCGCACGGATAAGACGCAGTTCTTGCGCGACGACAAGGAAATCAAGCCCACGGAACTGAAGGTGGGCGACCGGGTCACCGTCGAAGCCACCGAGGACCAGGAGGGCTACATGACCGCGGTGAAGGTCACCCTCGATCCGAACCCTCCCCCCGAAGAAAGCGCCGCTGCCCCTGCGCCCGCGGAGAAGGCGACGGAAGCGCGCGGCCGCGGCGAAGGAAATAGTCCCGCACCAGTCGATGCCGACAACACCGAGCCTGGCCCGCCCAAAATCAGGCGTGGCGCTCCCGCCCGGCGCCAGGACGCCGATACCGACGAGGATGCCGCCACCCCCGCCCCCGTCGCTTCGAACGAGACGCGCGAGACTCGCGAACCGCGCGAGGCATCCGAGGTGCCCGAGGCCCCGCCCACCGACGACCCGATTATCGAAAAGGCGAAGCAGGCCACCGTCGCCTTCACCGAGAAGCTCCCCAATTACGTCTGCAAAGAGTTCATGGCGCGTTACCAGAGCTCGCGCCAGCCGGCCGACTGGCAGGCGCTCGATGTCGTCTCCACCGACATCATCTACGAGGCGGGACGCGAGAGCTATCGCAACATCGCGGTCAACGGCAAGCCTTTCTCGAAAGGAATGGAGCAGATGAGCGGCGCCTGGTCCACCGGCGAATTCGGCACCATGCTGCTCGACCTGTTCGCGCCCTGGACCGCCGCCGAGTTTCACCTGCGCCGGCGCTCGACGGTGGCCGGCGTCGAAACCCGGGTCTACGATTTCGAGGTCGATCACCCGCACTCGCACTGGCACGTGCAGATGGCGTCGCAATCCATGCTGCCCGCTTATAAGGGATCGGTCTGGATCGAGCCCGCTACCGGCAAGGTGCTGCGCCTCGAGATGAGGGCGCGCCAGCTCCCCGAGCGGTTCCCCGTGGACACGGTCGAATCGGCGGTCGACTACGATAGCGTGATGATCGGTGGAAAGAAGTTCCTGCTGCCCGTGCATGCCGAAACGCTGGCTTGCGAGCGCGGCACCAGCAATTGCAGCCGCAACGCCATCGATTTCCGCAACTACCACAAGTTCGAGAGCAACTCCGATATCACCTTCGCCGCCGACAAGTAGACCTGCCTGGCCGCCCGAGACGTGGCGCAGGCTCTGAACCCGGCTGCCAGCCTGCGGTCGGTGCCTGGCGCCAAAGGCATGCTACAACCGAAGCATGCGCTGCCCCTGGGCCCAGACCGAGGCCATGATCGCCTATCACGACAACGAATGGGGCGTGCCGCTGCACGACGACCGTGCGCTGTTCGAGTTCCTCATCCTCGAAGGAGCGCAGGCGGGGCTGAGCTGGTCCACCATCCTGAACAAGCGCGACAACTACCGCGCGGCGTTCGACGGCTTCGATGCCACCAGGGTCGCGCGCTACCGCGAGCGGCGGATCGCCACTCTGCTGGGCAACGCCGGCATCGTTCGCAACCGGCTCAAGGTGGCGGCCGCCGTCACCAACGCCAAGGCATTCCTGGCGGTGCAGAAGGAATTCGGCAGCTTCGACGCCTACCTCCGGGGCTTCGTGGATGGGAGCCCGGTCCGTAGCGCACGGCGCGAAATGGCGGACGTCCCGGCACGAACCGCCGTCTCGGACGCCTTGAGCAAAGACCTGGCCCGGCGCGGCTTCCGCTTCGTGGGATCCACCATCTGCTACGCCTTCATGCAAGCCACGGGCATGGTCAACGATCACCTGGTGAGCTGCTTCCGATACTCCGAAGTGTGATTCAGACAGCGGCCGGATGGCGCGGTGGCGGGATGTGGCGCGGCTTCGCCCGCGGGGCCGGACGGCTGGCGAGATAGGCGAGCATGTGCTGATCGGTAAGCGTGTTGTGCAAGCCGGGGTCGGCCTGCCCGGTCTCGAGCGCGCGCAGGCAAAGGCCCGGACCTTCCTGAAGCCCTACGCGATGCTTGGTGAATAGCGCCATCTCGGCGGTCACGAACAGAGTCTCGGTGGGCTCGCCCGGCTTGAGCCGTTCGAACTTGTACAGGCGCGCGGTGCCCGCCTGATTGAAGCCCACATAGCGCAGGGGAATCCGGTCCTGCGGCTTACCCGTTGGGAGGGGGATCCGGTGCTGACGGTGGACGGACACGTTCACCGCGACGGGCAGGTTGCCGATCTCGAGGTCGAAGGTGACCATCTGGCCCACGGCCAGGCAGGTGACGTCGTACTCGAGCACCGACTTCGAGAGGAAATGGGCGCTGACGCCGTTGTCGGCCGTGATGCAGCCCGATCCGTTCCCGTTGCTCAGGCTCTTGATCCGTCCGGTCATGGGGTCGGATCTTGGTGCGGGTTCGGGTTGCCGGCGTCCGCGGCAAGGCCGTCCGCGCCTTCAGCATGGCCGTCCGCGCCTTCGCCGTCCAAAGGCTCGCCGTCCAAGCCCTCGATGGCGCCATCCGCATCGGGAGCTTGCGGATTGTTCTTGTCAAGCTTACGCTGTGCCCGCTTGGCAGCCTTGTCGCGCTGCTTCTCCATGCGGGCTAATTCTTTTTGACGTTTCTTGTAGGTCGTGTGTGGGCGAGACGCCATAGACTCCCTTCGCGCTCTCCCGGCCGGCGTTTTCGCACCGGCCGGTCAGGATGGAAAAAGCCGACTTACCAGCGGGCGGCGCGGCGTTCGCGTGGTCCGCCGCCGCTGCCGGCGCGGTCCACCTTCGGACGAGCTTCGTTGACGTTGAGCGCGCGACCGCCGAGGTTGGTGCCGTTCAGTCCCGCGATCGCCTGGTCCGCCTCGTTTGCGTTGGTCATCTCGACGAATGCAAAGCCCCTGGAGCGGCCCGTGTCCCGGTCCCTCATCAGGCTGACGCGTTCCACGGCGCCGTACGGTTCGAACAGCCCCCGAATTTGATCTTCAGTAGCGCCGAAATCCAAGTTGCCTACGAATATGTTCTTCAATGTGATCTCTCCTTGCATTCCTTGCATTTGATAGCGGGCTATACGAGGCGAGCTCGGAATCGCGGCGGCCAGGATATGCGCGGACAATCAAACGTTCCTTTAGTATACCAGCTTTCCGCATCCCCAACCGCGCGACAGCTAAGCCTGCGCCGCTCGCCCTTCGGTCCCTCTTTCGAGCCGCCGGCCCCAGGCAACCAGCCCCGCGAGCAGTTGGCGAATCAACTCCTTTGCCTTCTCATCCGTCAGGTTCCCACGCTCGTCGAAACGGTGGGAGGCGTCCGCGATCATCACTTCGGGCTGATTGAGCGGGTGCATGTTCGTAAAGACGAAAACCTGCCGCAGGTGGTATTGCGCGCGAGAGGTTCCGTGCTGGCCCACCGAGGCGCCCATCACCGCCACCGCTTTGTCGTCCCAGGCGTTGTGGCCGTATGGGCGAGAAGCCCAGTCGATGGCGTTCTTGAGCACGCCGGGGATGGAGTAGTTGTACTCGGGAGTGGAGAACAGAATCGCGTCCGCCGCGTGGATCCGGGCTTTCAATTCCGTGACTCTCGCGGGAGGGTGAGGCTCCTCATCCTCGTTGAAGGGAGGGATCCCCTCCAGATCGAAGATCTCGAGCGTCACCCCGTCGGGCACCAGCCCCACCGCGGCGCGCAAAGCGGCCCGGTTGTACGAACCCTTGCGTAAACTGCCGGCGATGCCCAGAATCCGAAAATTCCCTGCCATACGCCCCCCTTCTCCCTATAAATTACCACTACAGAATCCCAGCGGCGCCGCCGATGTTAAAGCCGATGCTAAACTGGTTCTCGGCCTGTCCCGGCGTCGGCGTTGCCGCTTGCTGAGGCGCCACGCCGAGCGGCATTCGGCGCGGGAAGCGCCCTGGCGCCAAACCCTGGGCCCGCGCAAGGGACGTTTTGGGCCGCCCGGCGGTGCATGAGAGTTGAATGTATAACGCATTCTTTGGCTTCAACGAGAACCCGTTCAACCTGACGCCAGACCCCACTTTTCTGTATCGCAGCCGTCAGCACGAAGAGGCCCTGGCGAACCTGATCTACGGGGTGCAGAGCCGCAAAGGCTTCGTGGTTCTCACCGGCGAGGTCGGAACCGGCAAGACCACGCTGCTCGAGTGCCTGCAGGATTTTCTCGCCGAGCACCAGTTCGATTTCGCTTTCCTGTTCAACTCGCGCCTCACCGTGGACCAGTTCTTCGAGATGATGGCCTACGATCTGGACCTGCAGTGCGAGCACCGCTCCAAGACCGAAGTACTGATCGCTCTCAACCAGATGCTGATCTCGAACGCGAGCCTGGGGCGCACCACGGTGCTCATCGTCGACGAGGCGCACAACCTGGAGTGGGACGTTCTCGAGGAGATCCGCCTGCTCGGCAACCTGGAGAACCGCCACGGCAAGCTGTTGCAGATCGTCCTGGCGGGCCAGCCGGAGTTCGACCGCAAGCTGGACGCCCCCAGCCTGCGGCAGTTGAAACAGCGCATCGTGCTGCGCTGCATGCTGCAGCCGCTCAACCTCGAGGACGCGACCGAATATATTCAGGCGCGCCTCGAGAAGGCCGGGATGACCGATCAGACCGTGTTCCCCCCGGAAGTGGTGGCGGAGCTGCACCGCCGCTCGCAAGGCATTCCGCGGCTTATCAACGCGGTCTGCGACAACCTGCTGCTGACCGCTTTCGCCCTGGAAAGCAAGACCACGACCCTCGAAATGCTCGACGAGGTGTCCGAAGACATGCGCCTGGAATGGCCCGGCAAGCGCATCGAGCTCTCCCGCCTGTCGACCGGCCAGCGCGGCGGGCCGACGATGTTTCGGGAATAGCGCCGCACCATCCACCATCCACCATCCACCATCGACCAGCGAGGAGCCGCAGGCGCCGAGCCCGTCATAAGTTTTCCCTATCGCCCTCATAGAAACATTGCGTTTGTTGCGCGCCTGCCGCCGTTGCATCATGTCATGAGAGGTCCCGAACTTGCAGCGAAACCATGTCGTTTCCCTATTACTATTCGTGTCGGCAACCGCCCTGGCGCAAGGGACGCAGGATGCCGGCGCTCGTTTAACCGCCCTCGAAAGCCAGGTGAAAGCCGCGCAATCGGCCGGCGACAACTCCTGGATGCTGATCAGCTCGGCCCTGGTGCTGATGATGACCGGCCCCGGACTGGCCTTGTTTTACGGCGGCCTGGTGAGGAAGAAGAACGTCATCGGAACGATGATGCAGAGCTTCATTCTGATGGGTCTGGTGACCGTCCTTTGGGCGGTGGTGGGCTACAGCCTCGTATTCTCCGAAGGCTCGCCGTTCCTGGGTGGCCTGAAGTATTTGTTTCTGAACGGAGTCGGTGCGGCGCCCAATCCCGATTACGCCGCCACCATCCCGCAGCAGACGTTTATGGTTTACCAATTGATGTTCGCCATCATTACCCCGGCGCTGATCAGCGGCGCGTTCGCGGAGCGGATGAAGTTCAGCGCCATGCTGCTGTTCATGACGCTGTGGTCCTTCCTGGTCTACTTCCCCATGGCCCACATGGTGTGGGGCAAAGGCGGGCTTCTGAACGCCTCCCTGGGCGGCAAAATACCCTGCTTCGATTTCGCGGGCGGCACGGTGGTGCACATTACGTCGGGAGTTTCGGCGCTGGTGTGCGCTCTGTATCTCGGCCGGCGCAAGGGCTACCCGCATGAACCGATGAAGCCGCACAACCTGGTGCTGAGCTTTATCGGCGCCTGCCTCCTGTGGGTGGGATGGTTCGGATTCAACGCCGGCAGCGCGCTGGCGGCCTCGGCCCTGGCGACCAGCGCGTTCGTCGCCACGCATTTCGCGGCCGCCGCCGCGGCGCTGAGCTGGGTCTTCGTCGAGTGGATCCGCACCGGCAAGCCGAGCGTGCTGGGCGGCATCTCGGGCGCCGTAGCGGGCCTGGTGGCCATCACGCCCGCCTCCGGGTTCGTCAAACCCTTCCCGGCGCTTCTGATCGGACTCGCGGCTGGGGCCGTGTGTTATTTCATGGTGACCAAGGTCAAGAGCCTGTTCGGCTATGACGACTCGCTCGACGCTTTCGGTGTTCACGGCGCCGGCGGAACCCTGGGTGCGATTCTCACCGGCGTGTTTGCCACCAATCTGGTCAACGAAGGCTTCAACCGGCCGCTCGGCGCCGTCGACGGCAACGCCGGCCAGATCGTCAGCCAGCTCGTGGGAACGCTGGTCGCCTGGGGCCTGGCCATCGTGGGCACGCTCGTGATCCTGAAGATTTGCGACTGGACGCTAGGCGTGCGGGCCGACGCCATGGACGAGACGCAAGGCCTGGATCTCAGCATGCACGGAGAGGAGGCCTACAATCTCGAGGCATAGGCCGTGAGAAACTAGGCGCGAGGGTCTCCCCATGAAGAAAATCGAAGCGATCATCCAGCCGTTCAAGTTCGACGACGTGAAAGAGGCCATGAAGGCCATCGGCATCGATGGAATGACCGTGACCGAAGTCCGCGGGCACGGCCGCCAGAAGGGGCACAAGGAAGTGTACCGGGGCCAGGAGTACGAAGTTGACCTGCTCCCCAAAGTGAAACTGGAGATGGTGATTCCCGACGCGCGCCTGGATGAGGTGATCGGCACCTTGACGCGCTCGGCCCGCACCGGCAAAATCGGCGACGGCAAGCTGTTCGTCTACGAGGTTGCCGAGGCCGTCCGCATAAGGAACGATGACCGCGGCGAATCAGCCCTATAGTGAACCGGACCCGCGCGGGTTCTGGGACGACCCTGCCGGAGCGCTCGTGCGCCGCACCGTCACCGTCGATCGGACGGTTTCGGAATCGTTCGCCAAACACCTCGAGCCCGTCGCGCCCGCGGGGCTAGCTCTGCTGGCCGTGGGAGGCTACGGACGCCGCGAGCTGTTTCCGTTCTCGGACGTCGACCTGCTGCTGCTGATCGAAAAGCAGGGCGTCCCGGAACGGATGCGAGGAGCCATCTCCGCCTTCCTGCAGAGCCTGTGGGACGCCGGGCTGCGCGTCAGCCACTCCGTGCGGACGCCGGTGGATTGTTCGGCGCTCGATGAGCAGAACATCGAGCTCAGCATCAGTCTTCTCGACCAGCGCTTCCTGGCCGGCGACCGCGGCCTGCACGCTAAGCTCGATCTCGCCATGGCGCGGTATCTCGATCGCCAGGGTTCCGCGCTGGCCGGGCACCTGTGCCGCATGGTGCGCGATCGCCACGCCAAGCACGGCGGCTCCATCTACCAGCTCGAGCCCAACATCAAGGAGGCTCCGGGCGGCCTGCGCGATTACCAGCTCATCGCCTGGCTGAAGAAGCTTCGTGACGCGCGGCACAACGCGCCGGCCCGCGAGGACGACACGCCCGATCTGATCCCCGCCCGCGATTTCCTCTTCGGGCTGCGCACCTATCTTCACCAGCGCGCCCGCCGCGACTCGAACACCCTCACCTTCGAACTGCAGGACGAAATCGCGGAACTGTTCGCGACGTCCCCCGCCGTCTGGATGCGCCGCTATTACAGCTCCGCGCGCGGCATCGCGCGGGAGGCGCTGCGGGCCATCGAAACGGTGGATGAGCAGTCGAGCTCGCTGCTGGTGCAGTTCCGCGACTGGCGCTCGCGCGTCTCGAACACCGAGTTCCACGTCTCCCGCGAGCGCGTCTACTTCCGCGCGCCGCAGCGGCTGGAGCACGATCCGGGGATGGCGCTGCGCCTGTTTGAGTTCGTGGGACGCCACGGCATGCACCTCGCGCTCGAAACCGTGCGCCGCCTGGACCAGCATTCCGCCGCGCTGAGCCACTACTTCGCCTCGCCGCCCGCGCCCTTGTGGCCGGGCTTCAAAGCCATCCTGGCGACGCCGCACTGCGCCCTGGCGCTAAATGCCATGCACGAAACCGGCGCGCTGGCCGCCCTGTTGCCCGAATGGGGGCCGGTGGAGTGCCTGGTCATCCGCGATTTCTATCACCGCTACACCGTGGACGAGCACACCCTGCGCGCCATCCGGATTCTGGAGGATCTGCGTACCCCGAAGGACCCCGGGTGGAAGCGTGTCGCCGGCCTGTACTCGGAGATCGACCGGCTGGACCTGGTGATGTTCGCGCTGCTGTTCCACGATCTCGGAAAGTCCCTCAAAGAGGGCCTCGCCCACGTGGGCGCATCCGCGGAGCTGGCCGCCTCCGCCATGGAGCGGCTGGGCATGCCGGAGGAAGACCGTCGCGTCGTCATCGCCCTGATCGAGCATCACCTGGCGCTTTCCTCGGTCATGAACTCGCGCGACCTGGAGGACCCGTCAACCGCGCCGTTCATCGCCGCCAAGGTCGGCACGCTCGAAATCCTGAAGCAGCTCACGGTCCTCACGTTTGCGGATATCAGCGCCGTTAACCCCAGCGCCATGTCGCCCTGGCGCCTGGAGCAACTCTGGCGCGTCTACCTGCTCGGCTACAACGAGCTGACCCGCGAGCTCGAATCCGACCGCATCCACGAGGGCGGCGTCGAGAAGGCCGGGATGGAGGAATTCCTCGAGGGCTTCCCGGTGCGCTACCTGCGCAAGCATTCCGCCGCCGAAATCGAGGCGCACTTCCAGTTGGAACAGCGCAGCCGCGAGCGCGGGGTGGCTGTCGATATCCACCGCGAGAACGGGTTCTACGCACTGACGCTAGTGGCGCGGGACCGGCCGGCGCTGCTCTCCGCCATCGCCGGCGCGATGGCCGGCTTCGGCATGAACATCCTGCGCGCGGAAGGATTCGCGAACCGCGGCGGCATCATCCTCGACACCTTCGTGTTCGAGGATCCGCACCACACCCTGGAACTGAACCCCACCGAGGTGGACCGCCTGCGCCTCACTCTCGAGCGCGTAACGCTCGGCCGCCTGGACGTCAAGGAACTTCTGCGCAGCCGCCCCGCGCCGGCGCCCCCGACGAAGAAAGCGCGCGTCGCCCCGGCCGTGTCGTTCGATTCGCGCGTCTCCGAGGTCGCCACCTTGATCGAGGTGGTGGCGGAGGACCGGCCGGGATTGCTCTACGCGCTCACCTCCGCGATCGCATCGACCGGCGCCAACATCGACGTGGTGCTGATCGACACCCGCGCACACAAAGCCATCGACGTCTTCTACGTGACTGCCGACGGCAAGAAGCTGAGTGCCGCGCAGCAGGCCGAGATGAAAGAGAAGCTGCTGAAGGCCTGCGCCCCCTAGCGCCGTCACGATCGCGGTTCGGTGCTGGCACGGAACCGCGCGCGTGAGCAAGCGGACGAAACGAATCACACGGTCGAAGGCCTAGACCGGCAGCTTCCGCTTCACCAGCGTGCCGGAAACGAGATCGACCGAGTAGTGGCCGGGCTCGGCGATCGCTTCCTCCGCTACGTGCAGGACCCGGAGCCGGCCCGTGTCGAGGCCCAGCTCTTTCGCCAGCTGCAGGGTCCGCGATTCCAGCGCGGCCTGCGCCGTGGCTGGCGCTCCCTCCATGGTGACGATGCGATGAACGTGGCGGATTTTGCCGTCCGTCGGATCGAACAGCAGACAGCAGGAAACGGAACTCACCTTGCCTTGACCAGTCGTCTGAAAGTTCATAACGTCCCCCCTAGCCCCAGTAGTCCATGCGCGCTACGAGCCATGCCTGTTGGTCGCTGCCCGTTGCGATGGCGAACGTCACGGAGGAGATGTGGTCGAAAATGACCGGCGGCCAATTGCCCCATTCTCCAAAATCGATGTCCTGGTCCGAGCCATTCCCGAGCCTGCGTCGGTAATGCTTGATGCCGGTGTAATTCGTGCCGCCGCCCGACTGGCCGGCTAGCGCTGTTTGCGCCCCCAGTGTGGCGGGCGGAATGTTCACGTCGACGGTGTAATAGCCATTTCCCCAGGCCGTGAACCAATGCCACTCAATTCCAGTTACTGCCATCGAATCCCCCTCATTGTTTTGAATTCGCAGCCAACTCGCATCCCGATTGTACATCCCATTTATCCGTATTTCGGAAATAATTCCGGTTCCCCGGCCGCGCCCGGGAGTAGTCTGCTGGGGCTAACTGGCAGGCGCTAAAATGGACCCAATGGCAGATCGAGCAGTCGCCACTATCAGCGCCCTCATCGTTGACGACGAGCAACTCGCCAGCGATGAGCTCGCGTATCTTCTGAAGGACTTTCCGGACCTGGAGGTGATCGCCACCGCCCGGAACGGCCTGCAGGCGGTCAAACTCATCGAGGATATGGAGCCCGACGTGGTGTTCCTGGACGTCCAGATGCCGGGCATGGACGGCCTGGGCGTCATCCGCGCGCTCAAGGAGAAGGGCGATTCCCTCCCCTACTTCATTCTCGCCACGGCCTACGAGCAATACGCCGTCGAGGCCTTCCGCCTGGAAGCGCTCGACTACCTGCTCAAGCCGGTGGATAAGGAACGCCTGACGGAAACGGTGGAGCGCGCGCGCCGGTTCGTACAGGAGCGCACCAAGTCGCAGCCGCCCGAAGCGGCCGCCCCCAGGAACCTGCCTCACCGCACCAAGCTGATGGTGCGTGCCGCCAACCGCAACTTCATCGTGGATGCGAACGAGGTCATCTACGCCACCATCAACGACGGCCTGATCACCATCGTCGCGCCGGGCCTCGAAGGCCAGTCGAACTATCGCACCATCGAGGAGCTGCAATCGAACCTCGACCCGGATGTCTTCTGGCGCGTCCACCGTTCCTTCCTGATCAACATCAACCGGATCAAGGAAGTGATCCCCTGGTTCAAATCCAGCTACATGCTGCGGATGGACGACAAGAAGCAGACCGAGATCCCAGTGAGCCGGGTCCAGACGAAACGGTTGCGGGTGCTTCTCAAGCTGTAAGCAGCTCGTTGCTCGTTGCTCGTGGCCCGTTGATCCTTTGCGGGATTCGTGCGCTTCGCGAGCAGCATTCATCACGGTGCGAAGCCGGGAAAGGCCCGAGTGGATCAACGGGCCACGAGCCTTCGCGAGCAGCCGTCATCACGGTGCGAAGCCGGGAAAAGCCTCGAGTGGATCAACAGGCCACGAGCCACAAGCCACGAGCCTTCGCGAGCAGCCGTCATCACGGTGCGAAGCCAGGAAAAAGCCTCGACTGGATCAACGGGCAACGAGCCACGGGCAACGAGCCTTCGCGAGCAGCCGTCATCACGGTG
>DATNLV010000035.1:0-4016 GCA_035602665.1 Bryobacteraceae bacterium
GCTGCCCGCTGCCATGGCCGGCTTTTCCAGGCTCGAGTATCGGCCCCGTTTGGAAGAAGGCGCCGTCCTATCGATCGAGACCGCGGCCGATAGCCTCATCGTGACGGGAGCGCTGAAACTCGCTTTGCACCGCGAGCGGCCGAAGATCGACGGCGCCTCGGGCCGCTTCTTCCAGTCGTCCTGGGCGGATGGCTCGTTTCCCTCCGGTCACGCGATGGTCGGCTGGAGCATCGCGTCGGCAATCGCTCACCGCTATCCGGGCTGGCTGACGCAACTGGCGGTCTACTCATTGGCCACCGCCGCCAGCGTTCCCCGCATCACGGCCGAGAAGCACTTCCCCTCCGACGTGCTGGTTGGAGGCGTGCTCGGCTGGCTGATCGGCCGCGAGGTGTTTGAACGGCGGCATACGGAGTGGTACCCGGTGGCGCCCGGTCCGGCGCCCGCGCGGCCCCGCCCAGCGCCTTCTTCCGACGCATCACCGGCCTTCTTCACGCCGGAACGCGAGCATCCGGCGAGTCCGCCAGGCCCTGTCTTCGTCCCCCTGGATAGCTGGATCTATCCGGCGCTGCTACGCCTCGCGGCATTGGGCTACATCCACGATCAGGCCAGTGGGCTCCGCCCCTGGACACGCGCGGAATGCGAACGCGAGCTAGGCGAGGCCATGGAGATCGAGGTAGTGGGTGGCCGCCGCTCCGAGGAGGCCGTCCGGCTGATCGCCGCGCTGCGCGAGGAATTCAGATGCGACGCCGGGTCTACCGCGTACCTGGAGTTGAGTTCGCTCTACGGCCGCTATCTCTCCGTCGCCGGCAAGCCGCTCATCGACGGCTACAACTTCGGCCAGACCATTGTGAACGATTCCGGCCGCCCCATTTCGCAGGGCGGCAACGTAGACGCGGGCTTCACGGCAGAAGCGGTGGATGGCCGCGTCTCCTTCTACACCCAGGGCGAGTTTCAGCACTCGCCACCCTTCTCGAGCCCGGCCGCGGCGCTGAAGCCCACCGTGCACGAGCTCGAGCCGGTTCTGGCCGGCTCCAGCGCTGCGGTGAACCGCTTCGAGCCGATCGAAATGTACGTTGGGATTCAACTCGGCGGCTGGTCGCTGACGGTCGGCAAGCAGGCGCTCTGGTGGGGACCCGGAGAGGCCGGGCCCTTCTCGTTCAGCACCGACGCGGAACCGTTCTACAGTTTCCGCTTCACCAGCGCCTCGCCCATCTTTCTGCCCGGCCCGCTCCGCCACCTCGGCGCGTGGCGCGCGGACTTCATTGGCGGTGAGCTTTCGGGGCACCAGTTTCCTCCGCGCCCGCTGCTCAATGGCCAGAAGCTCACTTGGAACCCCACCAAAGATCTGGAACTCGGCTTCACGCGCTGGTCGCTCTTCGATGGCGCTGGCCAGCACGCCTTCACAGCGGGCTCTGTCATTCGCAACCTGTTTGCCAACGGAGCGACGTTCGGCAACGCCGTCGATCCCGGCGACCGCAAGAGCGGATTCGACATCCGCTGGCGCATGCCTGGCATCGCCAACCGCGTCACTCTCTATGCCGACTCCTACGCCGATGACGAGCCGACGCCGCTCACCGGGCCGCGGCGTTCCGCGTGGGCCCCGGGGATTTACCTGGCCAGCCTTCCCGGGCTGCCTCATTGGGATTTACGCGTCGAAGCGCCTTCGACGCGCCTGCTGATGGACCAGGGCGGATTCTTCCTGTATTGGAACAACGTGTATCACGACGCCAACACCAACCAGGGCAACCTGCTGGGAAGCTGGGTAGGCCGCGACGGCCGCGGTCTTCTGGTAGAGACGTCGTGGTGGCGCACCGCGCGGTCCCATTGGGATTTCGGCTACCGCCAGAACCGCATCGGCCCCAATTTCCTGCCGGGAGGCGGAACCCAGGACGACGCGTTCGTCCGCGGCTCCTTCCTGCTGAGCCCCACCTGCAGGATGGACCTATTGAGTCAGTACGAACGCTACTTCATTCCCGTGCTGGGAGGCCGCCGGCGTGACCTCGCGGCGTCGCTCGAGCTCACCTGGCAACCCCGCTGGCGCCCAGTCCACAACTAAGCGGCCTTTTTTACAGGAAATTGACAGAGGAACAACAACTCGGGGTCTGGCCCGCGCTTACCCTGGGAGTACGATGCTTTCACCACAGGTTGCTCCAGCAAGGCCCGCAGACCGCCCGGAGGCCGGCGCCGGAGCCACACAGGCGCGGTCCGGCAGCTCTCCCGCCGTGCAGACGATTCTGGTCATCGACGACGACGAAAGCCTGCGCGACACCGTGTCCCTGGTCCTCGAAAAAGAGGGCTACCGCACGGTCCAGGCCGCCGAAGGCCGCAGCGGGTTCGAGCAGGCATTGCTGCTGCGTCCCGATCTGGTGCTGGTCGATCTCCGCTTGCCCGGCATGAACGGGGTCGAAATCTGCAAGCAACTGCGCGCTGCCGAGGTGGCCACGCCCATCATCGTTTTGAGCGCCGTCGGCGACGAGATCGACAAAGTTCTGCTGCTCGAAATCGGCGCCGACGATTACGTGGTGAAGCCCTTCGGCGGCCGCGAGCTCATCGCCCGGATCCACGCCGTGTTACGCCGTTCCTCGGGGGAGTCGCGCAAGGTCATGCACATCGGCGAAATCGAGGTCGACATGGAGCGGCGCGTAGTCTCGCGCGGGACAGACGAGATCAAGCTGGCGCCCGCCGAGTACAACTTGCTGGCCTTCTTTCTGCACCATCCCGATCGTCCCCTTACCCGCGACATGATCCTGAATTCGGTCTGGGGCTATAGCTGCATGTCCAACACCAGGACCGTCGATGCCCACGTTCTGAAGCTCCGCCAAAAGCTGGAGTCGGACCCCAACGTCCCGCGTCACATTCTTACCGTGCACGGCGTGGGCTATCGATTCCTTCCTTAATTTGTTGGGTGTCGGAACCGCCGTCAAGAGTTCCACCCGCACCCGTGTTCCGCGAACCGCCGGGGAGCTGAAGTGCCAGCCAACCTGCGCGCCCGCAGCCGGGCGGGAGGACGAAGCTGCCCGGCCTCGTCGAACCTGCCACTCCATCGAAACCCACGCCCGGCAGTGCGGATACGGCTATGCAGCCGGCCTGATCGGCCGGGGTCGAGAAGTGGAAGTGGAATAAGTCCCACGCGGGCCGGCTACGCAACCCCGCGGTTTTGTCGATAAGTCGATAAGGTAAGGCACTCGTGCGACCAAAGTGTGTGAGCGGCCACGGACCGTCGCTGGCCACCGCTCTGCTGTTGCTGGCTCTCAGGCCCGGGGTCTCGGCCCGGGACCTCGAGACCGGTCGAGCTTTGCCCATCCTGACAACTTCCGCCGAGGTCCGCGCACTCACTGTCGCCGAGTCGCAGCGGGAAACCCGAATCCATATCAAGTCCGCCGTTGTACTGATCTACGACACGGTGTGGGGGATGCTGTTCGTGCACGATGCCAAGGGGATCGTGTATGTGAACATGAAGGGCCAGCCGGAGCTTCCCATCCACGGGGGTCATCTGGTCGAGGTGGAAGGGGTTTCAGGACCGGGAGAATTCGCTCCCGAGATCGACCGGCCCGTGGTACGGATAATCGGCGAGGCTCCCCTGCCGCCGGCGCGGTCGTTGAACGTGGACCGTCTGCTGAACCCGGCCTCCTATTCCGAGTGGGTGGAAGTCGATGGTGTGGTGCAATCGGCGGTGGAGGTCCGGCGGCATCTCACGTTGGGGATAGCCGTGGAGGGCCGCCGCGTCGATGTGCTGACGACGAACTTTGCCGGATTTGACCGCGACCGCTTGATTGACGCCCGGGTACGGATCCGCGCGGTCTCAGGGCCGTTGTTCAACCAGCGGCGGCAGACTCGCGGCGTGAATCTGTTTGCGCCGCGCCTGAGCGACATCCAGGTGCTCGAACGCGCTCCGGCGGATCCCTTCGCGCTGCCAGTTCGCTCCGTCGAGTCGCTCATGACCTACGTGCCGGATGACCGGGCCGGCCACCGGGTTCGGGTACGTGGGGTGGTCGGTTTGTACTGGCCGGGGCGGG
>DATNLV010000057.1:0-10577 GCA_035602665.1 Bryobacteraceae bacterium
GCCCGTACCCAGGCCGGCGTCTTTCGTGACGTCGACCCCATCGTCGCCGCCCGGGTCTTGCTTGGCATGTTCGTCAACCTCGGTATGAACCGCATGCTCTATCGCGGCGCTGCTTCTTTGGGGAGCGTCCGTGAAGTTGTGGAACAAATGGTCGATGTATTCCTGAAGGGAATCTCAAAATGAGACTCATTGCACTCGTCATACTCGCTCTGACTCTTTTCATGACCGGTTGCGCCAAGCGCGACCAAACCGAAGCGGCGGCTACCTCCACGGCCAAGGCCGAGCCGGTCGCGATCCGCGTGGCCACGGCCGAAACCCGCCACCTGGGCTCGAACGTCTCGGTGACCGGCTCGCTCCAGCCCGACGAAAGCGTGTCGGTCAGCTCCGAGGTCGCGGGCCGCCTCGCCGAGGTCCGCACCGACTTCGGCCAGACCGTGCACCAGGGCGACATCATCGCCGAACTCGACAAGCGCGAGCTGACCATACAGTGCGACCGCGCCCGCGCGGCACTCAGCCAGGCGCTGGCCGCCATCGGCCTCGACCCCAACCAGCAGGACGTCACACCCGATTCGACGCCCGCCATCCGCCAGGCCAAGGCGCAGATGGAAGACGCCCGCTTCAAGTTCGAGATGGCCGCCAAGCTGCACACGTCCGGCGACGTCTCCGAAGAGCGCTACATCGAAATCGAGAAGGGGCTCCACGCGCGCGAGGCCGGCTACGAAGCCTCTAAAGATATGCTGCGCACGCAGCTTGCCGCCGTGCAGGCGCTCCGCGCCGACGTGCGTTTTTGCGAGAAGCGCCTGGGCGACGCCACGGTGCGGGCTCCTTTTGACGGCCAGATCTCCGCGCGCCTGGTCTCGCCCGGCCAGTACATGCGGGAGAACACGCCCATCGTCACGCTGGTCAAGTCCTGGCCCCTGCGCCTGCGCGCCGATATTCCCGAATTCGCGGCCACCGCGGTGCGCACCGGCGGCACGCTCGTCTTTACCACCGATGCCGCTCCCGGCGCGCAGTTCCGCGCCCACGTCACGGAGCTGAATCCCACGCTCGACGCTCACTCGCGCTCGCTCTCGGTCGAGGCCCGCCTGACGGACCGCGATCCCCAGCTACGCGCCGGCATGTTTGTCCAGGTGCAGCTCGCCCTGGCCGGCGACACCGCCGCCGTGGTGGTTCCCAAGGAGGCCCTCTACCAGCTTGCCGGCCTCACCAAGGTCTTCACCATAAAAGATGGGCGAGTTGTCGAGAACAAGGTGACGCCCGGCGTCGAGGTCGACGGCTGGATCGAGATTCCCGGCGGCGCCATACACGCCGGCGACCAGGTCGCGGTCAGCAAGCTGCCCACGCTGATCGACGGGCTCGCCGTCCGCGTCGAGGCGGGGAGGTAGGCCATGCAAAAGCTAGCCCGAATCTGTATTGAGCGGCCCGTCTTCGCCACCATGCTCATCCTGGCGCTGGTCGTGCTCGGCGTCAGCGCCTATATGAAGCTGGGCGTGGACCTCTACCCCAAAATCGATTTCCCGGTGGTCACCGTCACCACCACCCTGCGCGGCGCCTCGCCCGAAGAGATCGAGACTCAGGTCACCAAGCGCATCGAGGAATCCGTCAACACCGTTAGCGGCATCGACGAGCTGCGGTCTCTCTCGGCCGAAGGCGTTTCGATCACCTGGGTCACCTTCGTGCTCGAGAAGGATCCCGACGTCGGCGCCCAGGAAGTGCGCGACAAGGTCGCCGCCATCACGCGCGACCTGCCCAAGGACGTGGATCCGCCGGTCATCGAGAAGCTCGCCACCGACGCCACGCCCGTCATCAGCGTCGTGCTCTCCTCCCGGCGCGATCTGCGCGAGACCACCAAGATCGTCGACGACCAGGTGAAGAAGAACATCGAGTCCATCGACGGCGTCGGCCAGGTCCGCTTCATCGGCGACCGCCTGCGCCAGATCCAGGTCTGGCTCGACGGCGGCAAACTCTATTCCTACAACCTGAACATCGACCAGGTTCGCGGCGCGCTGGCCGCGCAGAACGTCGAAGTCCCCGGAGGCCGCGTGGAGCAGGGATCGCGCGAGCTGAGCCTGCGCACGCTGGGCCGCATCGAGCGCCCGGCCGATTTCAACAACATCATCGTCGCCTCCCTGAACGGCTCGCCGGTGCGCATCCGCGACGTCGGAACCGTGGAAGACGGCGTCGAGGAGGCGCGGTCGGAGGCGCGCCTGGATGGCGACCCAGCCGTGGTGCTCGAGGTCCGCAAGCAGGCGGGCACGAACACCCTCGACGTGGTCCATGCCGTCAAGAACCGCATCGCCCAGTTGCGGCCGCTGCTCCCGCCCGACTTCAAGATCACTTACGCCGGCGACCAGTCCACGTTCATCGAAGAGTCTTTCAAGGCCGTGCAGGAGCACCTGCTGCTGGGCGGCATGTGCGCGGGGTTCGTGGTGCTGCTGTTCATGCGGAGCTGGCGCACCACGCTGATTGCCGCCGTCGCCATTCCCATCTCTATCATCTCCACCTACTCGCTGATGAACATGATGGGCTTCACGCTGAACCAGATCACGATGCTGGCGCTGGTGCTGGTGGTGGGCATCGTAATCGACGACGCCATCGTGGTGCTCGAAAACATTTTCCGCAACGCGGAGGAGAAGCACCTGCCGCCGGTCGAGGCCGCCATCCAGGGGACCAAGGAGATCGGCCTCGCGGTCATGGCCACCACCTTCAGCCTGGTGATCATCTTCCTGCCGGTGGCCATGATGACCGGCATCGTGGGCCGCTTCATGTCCAGCTTCGGCTATACCGCGGCGTTCGCGGTCCTGGTCTCGCTGCTGGTGAGCTTCACGCTGACGCCCATGCTCAGCTCGCGCTTCCTGAAGATGGGCAACGGACAGCAGAGCGGCGCGTCCACCAAGGACACGATCCTGTTCCGCGCGCTCTCCGGGCCGTATCGCCGCATGCTGCGCTGGTCGATGGCGCACCGCTGGGTGATCGTGGTCTGCGCGATTCTGGTGGCCTTCTCGACCATCCCCATGTTCCTGCATATGGGTAAGGACTTCCTGCCCATAGACGACCAGAGCGAATTCGAGATTGCCGTGCGCATGCCCGTGGGCTCCTCGCTCGACGGCAGCTCCGCCATGATGCGGGAGATCGAGGCGGACATTCATACGCTGCCCGGCATCCGCAACGTGCTCACCACCCTGGGGGCCGATAGCCGGCGCCAGGTGGACCGCGGCTCGCTGCTGATCGAGTTAGTGCCAGTCGACAAGCGCAAGGAGTCGCAGTTCGAAATCATGACGCAGGCCCGCGAGCGGCTGCGCAAGTACCGCGACCTGATGATCGCCGTCCAGCCGCCCGCCATGTTCTCCGGCGCCGGCCCGAACCAGGATCTGCAGTTCTTCGTGCAGGGGCCCGACTTCGCGCACCTGGAGCGCTATACGTCGGCCATACGGGCGGTGCTGGCCCGCACGCCGGGAGTCCGCGACCTGCAGAGTTCCTACGAACCCGGCAAGCCCGAGCTGCGCGTTCACATCAACCGAGCCAAGGCGGCGGACCTCGGCGTGAACGTCGCATCCATCGCCACCGCGCTGCGCACGCTGGTGGGCGGCGATCCGCAGGCCACCACCTACCGCGAAGGCGACGACCGCTTCGACGTCCAGCTGCGCGTCCAGAAGCAGTTTCGCGACTCGGCGCGTTCGCTCGAGCGCCTCTACGTTCCTTCCGCGATGCTGGGCAACGTACCGGTCTCGAACGTGGTGACGGTCGAAGAGGGAACCGGCCCCACCCAGATCGATCGCGTGAACCGTCAGCGCCAGATCATGCTTACGGCCAACTTCGCCGAAGGCCAGTCGCTCAGCAACGTGATCGGCATTCTGGACCGCACCACCGCGTCGCTGAACATGCCGCCGGAATACCGCCTCGGCCTGGTGGGGCGCAGCAAGGAATTCGGCCGCGCGGCGATGGGCTTCGTGGTTGCTTTCGTGCTCTCCATCATCTTTATGTATATGGTGCTGGCGGCGCAGTTCGAGAGCTTCATCGACCCGGTCACCATCCTGATCAGCCTGCCGCTGGCGGTGCCCTTCGCGCTGCTGACGCTGTTCCTGGCGGGCGAGAACTTCCAGATCATTTACACCTCGCTGGGCATTCTGATGCTGTTCGGCATCGTCAAGAAGAACGCCATCCTGCAGATCGATCACATCAAGGCCTTGCGCTTCAAGGAAGGCAAGCCGCGCCAGGAAGCCATCCTGCTCGGCTGCGAGGACCGGCTGCGGCCCATCCTGATGACCACCGCCTCGCTCGTCGCGGGCATGTTGCCGATGGCGATCGGCGGCGGCGCCGGCTCCTCTTCGCGCCGCAGCATCGCCATCGTGGTCATCGGAGGCCAGACCCTGTGCCTGCTGCTGACCTTGCTGGTCACCCCGGTGACTTACTCACTGTTCGACGACCTCGGCCACCTCAAGCTCTTTGCCCGGTTCGGCGCGTTCCTGCGCGGCTTGAGACCGCGGCGGGCCGTGGGCGTCACCGTACCGCTCCTTCTGGTGATGCTCGTTCTGGCCGCGGCCGCTCCGGCGCGCGCCGATCAGCAGTCGCGCGTCGGCGTGGGCGCGACTCAGCACAAGATGACGCTGCGCGAGGCCATCGAGCTGGCGCTGGGCCAGAACCTCGATATCGAGATCGAGAAGACCAACCGGGAAACCGCCGCCCAGGCCTTCAAGGGCGCGCACGGCTTTCTCGACACCAACCTCCGCTGGTCGCCTTCGATTCTCTCCGCGAAGATTCCCACCAGCTCGATCCTCATGGGCGCCGACGGCATCCTCGCCGAGCATGTTCACACCGAGAACTTCTCGGTGCGGCAGATGCTTCCCTGGAACGGCGCCGGCCTGGGCGTGGATTTCGAAAACAACCGCCAGTCCACTACTAACCCGTTCGACTCGCTGAACCCGTATTTCAACACCCGGCTGACGGTCAGCTTCACGCAGCCGCTGCTCCGCAACCGCGCCATCGATCCTTATCGCGCCGAGCTGAAGATCCGCCGCAAGCGGCTCGATCTTTCGGACACGGATTTCGCGCTGCGCAACATCGACGTGGTCACGCGCGTCGAGCAGGCCTACTGGGCCCTGGCCGCCGCGCGCCAGGCCGTCGACGTGCTTTCCGACAGCGTCGAATGGGCCCGCCAGCAACTTGCAATGACGAAGCGCATGGTGGCCGCGGGCACCCAGGCCCAGGTCGAAGTCTCGGCCTCGGAGGCCGAACTCGAACGCCGGCTGGACACCTACTACTCGGGCATCGGTATGGTGACCGAGGCGGAGAACGGCCTCAAGCTCATGCTGACCGCATCGCGAGAGAACTCCCTGTGGGGCGACGAGATCGTGCCCGTGGACATCGAGACCCTGGAGCCGCCCGAGGCGGGCGACCTGCGGGAAGCGGTCGGCGCCGCGCTCAAACACCGCCCCGAGATGCGCTCGGTAGCGACCCAGCGGGAGGTGGCGGCCATCGGGACCAGGCTCAATGCCGATCAGCTCAAGCCGCAACTGAACCTGGTGGCCGGATACGTCAACACCGGTCTGGCCGGCGCCGGCACGACGGCCGACCCGTTGTCCCAGCTCTTCGGCGGCATCGTCAACCAGGTCAACGAGCTCTCGATCCCGGCGGGGCTTCCGCCCCTAGCCTTCAGCTTCGGCGCGCTTCCCGCCAGCCTCAACGGCGGCTACGGGAAGGCGCTTTCGAACCTGTTCAGCGGCAACTATCCCACCGTGCAGGTTGGCCTGACTCTCGATCTGACACCGCGCAATCGTGCCGCGCACGCCAACCTGGCCGAGAGCGCGATCCTGGAGCGCCGGCTCAAACTCGAGCAGGCGCGCCTGGAACTGGGCATCGAGGCGCAGGTGCGGAACGCCATGCAGGCGCTTGCCACGGCGCGGCAGCGGATCGTGGCCGCCGAAGCCAGCGCGCGCGCCGCCAAAGAGAAGCTCGACAGCGAGACCCGCATGTATCAATCCGGCGAGTCGACCAACTTCCTGGTGCTTACCCGCCAGAACGAATACGCCGATTCACGCCGCCGCGACGTGGACGCCCGCCTGGACGCCAATAAGGCCATCGCCCAGCTTCGTCAGGCTCTAGGCTCCACGCTCGACGCCTACAAGATACGGCTGCAGTAGTCCTACGGTTCGGCCGGCGAGACCGGCTGGGTGCCCAAGACATTGTCGAGGAATGCCGCGATCACGGTGATGTAGCCCCGCGGGTCGCCGGCAAGCGCGGAGTGAAACGACCCCGGCCGGATCGACAACTGTTTGTGAGGGCTGGGGGTCAAGCGATAGAGCTCGTCGGTGACGGCACGCGGCACCACGGGATCCTTCTCGGCGGTCAGGTACAGCACCGGCACGCGGTCGAGCCGTTTGACTGCGTCCCGCACGTACCCATCGGGCCCGTCGAAAGACGCGCCGGTTCGCAGAAAGAATCCCACCCGCGACAGCCATGCGAACCCGGGCGTCGTGAAGAACCACAGTTGGACACGATGCGAGAGCGGCACCGCGCCGGGAGGCGCTTGCGCCAGCAGGTCTCTCTCGCGATGAAGCACGTCGGTCTTGTCCAGGTAGGCGCTGTCGGCGACGACCGCGGCGAGGCCCGGCGTCCTCGAAGCCGCAACCAGCGCCGCCACCGCGCCCGACGAGTAGCCCAGGATCGCGATCGGTTCGCCCTTGTTGTGCGCCTTGAGCCATCCCACCGCCGCCTCTACGTCCAGCGCTTCCCGGTAGTCGAAGGTGGTGTACTTCCCGCCGCTCTCGCCGTGCGCGCGCAGGTCGAGCATCAGAACGGAGAAGCCGTGCGGCAGCAGCCGGGCCGCGGTGTAGCCCATGCCGGTCTTGTTGGTTTGCGATCCGTGCACCAGAATGACGGTGCACTTGGGAACCGCCACGCTCCACGCCCGCTCATACCAGGCCTTGAGGGGGATCTCGTCCGCCGATTGGAACGAGACCGTCTGAGGGCTGAGCCCAAAGCGCCGGGCGGGCGCGATCTGCCTGGTCCAGGCATCCTTGGGCCCGATCACGAGCCCGGCGGGTAACAGGGTTATGAGGCAGAGCACTGGAAACGCCACCAGGAATGGAAGGGCGCGTTTGAAGCGCTGCATGTCACGCTGGAGCGAGGGGCTGACGAAGGTTTCCCGGTGCTGCAGCTTTGGCGTCTCTGTTTTCGGAGTCTCTTTTTCCGCCGGAGGTTCCATCTTAGCTGGCCTTTCCTTGTCCGGTCCTGGCGGCGGCGATGGCCTCCAGGTATTGCCGGGCTCGTTGCTCGATTACGTCGAACCGCCCGTCGGCGAGGCTCCTGGCGTCCACCAGTTCGCCTCCCACCGCCACCGCGCACGCGCCGGCCTTCAGAAACTCGCCCGCGGTTTCGAGGTTCACGCCGCCGGTGGGAATCATCTCGATCTGCGGGAACGGTCCCTTGAGGGCCTTGATGTAGGAGGGCCCGCCGACATTGCCGCACGGAAAGATCTTCACGATATCGGCGCCCGACTCCCACGCCGTGAGAACCTCGGTGGGCGTGAGCGCGCCGGCGATCGCCACCCTGGCGTAGCGATGCGCCATCTCGATGGTGGAGACGCGCAGGCTCGGCGTCACCAGGAACTGCGCGCCCGCCAGGATGCAGGCCCGGGCGGTCTCGGGATCGAGGACGGTTCCGGCGCCGACCACCAGTTTGTCGCCGAACTCGCCGGCGCATTGCTCGAGCACCCGCAACGCGCCCGGAACCGTCATGGTGATCTCGGCCGACCGTATGCCGCCCCGATAGAACGCCTGAATCGCCCGCAGCGCTCCCTCGGCGCTGGCGGCGCGAACCACCGGCACGATTCCCGTCTCTTTGATAAAGGAGAGGATCTGGTCTTTGGTCACGAGAGTACGATCTTAGCAAGGCTGGAGAGGGACTACCAGCCTTATGTCAGGGGGCGGAGTGGCCTCGGGCCAGGCCGGGTGGCCGTGGGAGTCGCGGCGCCAACATGCAGGCTGGGGCGGTGATACATTTGAAGCGCCTCTTGTGACTAGGGCGGCTGATCGATGAGCTTGAGACGCATGGCCATGATGTCTCGAATTCGGGCACGGCTGTTGCTGCTGGTCTTGCTGGCCGCCGTTTCGTTGCTGCAAGCGCAGACGCTCACCATCACCTCGCCGGCCAACGGCGCGGTCGTCCCCTCGGGCCAGACGCTTACGGTGACGGTCGCAGCCTCAGGGGCCAACTTCCAGGACGTCTGGCTGGGAGGGAACCTCGATGTGATCTTCCAACAGGTCCCCGGAACACAGGTTCAGTTCGCAGCCGAGATCCCAGCCACCACCCCCTCCGGGACGTACTGGTTGACCGCCTCTGGCCATGTGCAGAGCGCTCAGGTTAACGATGCCAGCATCAGCATTGACGTCGAGCGGCCGGATGCTCCCGTGGCCCTAGCGGAGGAGTCATCCACGCTGGGCATGGCATACGTCGGGAATAGCAGTTACCTGCTGGTGTACGGGACCTTTGCCGACGGTTCGAAGGTAGGGCTTCAGCGCTCCTCGCTGACCACCTATACCTCCGACAATCCCGCCGTGGCGACGGTAGACAGTAACGGGGTCGTGACCGCCACCGGACCGGGGATTGCCAACATCACGATCACGAATAACGGGGCTTCGACCATGATCCCGGTGTCGGTTCCGCAGTGGGTGAGCATCATGCCGCGCTCCATCTCGCTCAATCCATCCAGGACATACCAGTTCACTCCCCGCGTGGTGATGCCGCCCGAAACGGATCTGTCCGTCACTTGGTCCGTTCACCCCGACCTGGGCAGCATCGATGACACGGGGTTGTACACGGCACCGTCTTCGGTAGATGCACCGAGAAGAGTGCTCGTCACGGCCACGAGCTCGGCCGATCCCACCAAGTCTGGGTCCGCCGAAGTTCATGTCCTGCCGCCGATAGCGGTCAGTGTGAGCCCTAGTGTGGTCTGGTTAGGCGGCGGCCGAACCAAGCGGTTCGTTGCGACGGTCAGGAACACGGAATCAAAGGATGTTTCGTGGAGCATCGAGCCCACCGGCGTTGGGTCGATCGATGATAGAGGGAAGTATACTGCGCCCGCTTCGATTGGTTCGCCGGAGACCGTGACCATAACCGCCACGAGCGACATCGACGGTACCAAAACCGCTTCCGCCAAAGTTAAGCTCGTGCCTGCAAAAGGTGATCAGCCAGGCGGACCGCACTAACAGCTTGAATGCGCCACCTCGGCGCGTCCGCACCGGTCGGGCCTGAAGCCGGAGCGCCGCACACACCTTCAGATCGCGGCAACGCCTAAGGCCACGAAACGCTTGCGGCATTGCGAACGATGTGATATCTCTAGTTCTAAGTTCGACTCACCGCTGGCCGTATCGAGCCTCGGTGACGTGTGTGCTTGTTACGTTTAATTAACCAAGGAGTGGCTTTCCATGGAGCCCGCCAACCGCAGACTCATCCGTCCGGCTCTGGTCGAAGCGAAAGAGCAGCCGATCGCCAACCGGCGCGTCAATAGCGCTCCCAACCTCAAGAAGACCTCGCCTCCGGACCAAACCAACGCCGAGAATTTTTACTACGTCAAGCAGATGCAGGCGAAGACGCCGATGGTCATCGTGCTGCAGGACGGGGAGACGATCGAGGGCACCATCGAGTGGTACGACAAGAGCTGCCTGAAGATTCACCGCGACAACGGTCCGAACATCCTGCTTTACAAGCCCTGCATCAAGTATCTGTATAAGGCCTGACCGCGAAGCGGCCGGCGGCCCGGCGCTCTGCCCACTGACTCTCTCGGCGCCGAGTGTCGGCAAGAGTGCCGACACGGCAGGCTGAAGCCTGCGCCACGAAACTCGCCACCCTCACTAGTCGCGCCCGCGATTGCGCTGTTCCAGGCGGTATGCCCTGCGACGGCTGGCTTCCTCGTAACGCCGCTTCTCGTCTTCGGTTTCGGGAATCACCGGAGGGATGACCACTCGTTTCCCGGCCGCGTCCATGGTCACGAAAGTCAGGTAGGCGGACGAGGTGTGTTTGCGCTCGCCCGTAACCAGGTCCTCGACAAAGACCTTGACCCCCACCTCCATGGACGTCCGGAACACCCGGTTCACCGAAGACTTCAGGGTGATGAGCTGCCCGATGTGTATGGGGTGCAGAAACGTCATGTGGTCGACCGACGCGGTGACCACCGGGCAGCGCGTGTGGCGCATGGCGGCCAGTGCGCCCGACATGTCCACCAGGTGCATCACGCGGCCGCCCAGCAGGAAGCCCAGCGGATTGGCGTCGTTCGGCAGCGCGATTTCGGAGTACTCGGAAGCGGACGCGCGCACCGGCCTCCCGGTGAGCGGCGCGGGTTCGGGATTCATGGCGGACGTCACGGAAGGTTCACCTCCGATGCGGGCTGTGGGACTTTTCGTCGGGATCGCTCTTGCGCCGCAGGTAGCTTTCCACATAGGCGCGGGCCTGCCTCTCGAGCGTCTCGCTGGGGCCATTCCGGAACAGGCCGGTGGCCGTCTCGAACTCGATGGTGCCGTGCTCCGCGCTGCCGTGGGCCCGCTCGGCGACGTAGAAGACCTGGATGAGGTCAGCGGCGT
>DATNLV010000260.1:0-2198 GCA_035602665.1 Bryobacteraceae bacterium
GGCTGCCACGGCGGCACCCCTCCACCCAGGCGATGCGCTGCCGGCCCTGCATGGCCAGACGCTCTCGGGCACGCCGGTGGAACTTCCCAGCGCGGGCGCCGGGACGAGCCGCGTCCTGGTGTTTTCGTTTGCCAAAGCCGCCAGCGCGGATTCCCGCCTCTGGAACGACCGTCTGGCGAAGGATCTTGGCCCCACCAGCCCCGTTGCCGCCTTCCGGGTGATTGAGCTCGAGTCCGTCCCGCGCCTGATTCGTCGAATGGCCGTATCGGGCATAAAAGGTGGCATGCCGCCCGCCCTCTGGGAGAAGACGATCCTGACCTACACGGACGAAGCGTTCTGGAAGGATCGCCTCGCAGTGACGACGGACAAGCATTCATACGTGGTGGTGCTCGACGCCGAAGGCCGCGTTCGTTGGATGAGTGCGGTTCCCTACTCGGAGTCGGCCTACGGGCAACTGAGCGCAGCTCTCAGGCAGTGACCGGCCTCACGTCATGGGCGCGGCGAGCACGGATCCACCACGCCCGGATAGTATTCATCCCGCACGTCGAGCTTGCGTTCCTCGGCCGTGGGTACATCGAACTTCAGCGTCATCCGGACCGGAATCAAAGACGCCGGGATCCCAACCCGGTACGGCGCGGCGAGCTGGTCAAAGGAACGGCCGAGAGCGGCTTTCTGCAGCGAGAGCTGCGGCGGAATAAGCCCCATGTCATGGGGACCTTACATCGCCGGCAGAGACAGGGTCTTCAGCGACGTAAAAGAGAAGACGCATCCCGCCATACGGCTCAACTGCAATACCTCCGAGGTCAGGGAGGCGGACAGACTCAAACCGCAGAATCGAACGCCGTTTTTCAACAGCAAATCTCGAACCTGCTCCAGTCCGGCCGTGCTGCCGGAGTCGCCGCCCCGGCCGAACAGGTAGATTGAATCGCCGAATCTCGGAGGATTTAGCAAGTTGCCCGCGGCAAGCAGTGCGTCGTAAGTGGATCCGCCCGAGTTAGTGGAGGCCTGGCGAGAGGACTTCAATTGGCGCAGCTTCTTTCCAATCTCCTTGGCGGGACCGAAGGGGCCCGGAGCGCTGCCCGCTCCCGCCAGAAGCAGAGCAAACGTGTCCCCTGGCCGCCCATGCTCGACGAAAGTGGCAGCCAACTCGACCTCCATTCTCCACTCGTCTTGGGAGATTCTTCCGGTACCGTCGAGGATAACGGCGACACGCTTGGGCCCATCATCGATGGTCGCGCTCGCCACGGAAAACCACTCCGTTCCGAGTTGGACCAACAGGTCGTTCACGCCCAGAGTTTTCACGGGCGCACTATTCCGCGACGGCGGATCGTAAGCCTCCACGACCAGGGGCACCTCGCAAGTACGCTCTTCGGCCTGCTGCCCGAAGCTCGCCGTGGCAGACAAGAGGCAAGCGGCAAGAACCACACTGAGCGGCTTGGCCGCGGACGCGCCAGCAAAAGTCGGGAATTCCATCCAGAGCATTATGCTACGATTGCTAACAACCTCGCCAATAAATGATCCAGCCCACCACTTCCGTTACCCCCGCCCCCTCGCGTGCCGCCGAGTTTCGCGAGCAGCTTTCCAACCGCGTCCTGGTCGCCGATGGCGCCATGGGGACCATGCTCTACACCAAGGGCGTCTTCATCAACCGCTGCTACGACGAGCTGAATCTGTCCGCGCCCGCGATGGTCCGGGAGCTGCACGAAGAGTACGTCAAGGCCGGTGCCGAAATCCTCGAAACGAACACCTTCGGCGCGAACCGCATCCGTCTGGCCGGCTATGGTCTCGTCGAGAAGCTCGCAGAGATCAACCGGGCCGGAGTGCGTCTCGCCCGTGAGGCCGCCGCAGGTCAGGCCTTCGTGGCGGGCTCCATCGGCCCGCTCGGCATCCGCATCGAGCCGCTGGGACGCACCTCCTTCGCCGAAGCCCGCGCCGCTTTCCTGGAGCATGCCTCTGCATTGGTGGCGGCCGGCGTCGACCTACTGATTCTCGAAACGTTCAGCTCCATCGACGAGTTGCGCGAGGCCATCGCCGCCGCACGCGAAGCCGCCGGCCCGGACATGGCCATCGTGGTCCAGGTCACCATCGACGATTTCGGCAACATGCCCGACGGCACTGAAACCGCGGTCTTCACGCAGAAGCTCGAGGAATGGCCCATCGACGCGATCGGGTTGAACTGCTCCGTCGGCCCCAAGGTG
>DATNLV010000062.1:0-5847 GCA_035602665.1 Bryobacteraceae bacterium
GGGCATCCTCGACGCGCTGCCTTCGGCCGAGCCGATCCTGCTTCACGGGGCCGGGGAAGCCCGCTGCGCCGGGGCCGAGATGTTTCGACAGATGGGAATGAGCGGGCCGGTCGTGGGCGTCAGCCCGGGAGCGCAGAACAGCCGCGCCAAGCAGTGGCTTCCGGAACGCTTCGTGGAAAGCTCCGCGCGCGTTGCGGCCGCTCTGGGCGGCGGGGTCGCGATCTTCGGCTCTGCCGCGGAGGGCGGGTTGTGCCTGCAGATGGCCGAGGCGCTGCGGCGCGCGGGCGTCCAGGTGCTGAGCCTGGCGGGAGAGACCACGCTGGCGCAATTCATCGAACTGGCCGCGGCCTGCCGGGTGTTCCTCACCAACGACGCCGGCGCCATGCACGTTGCCTCGGCGCTGGGCGTCGCGACGGTCGCCGTGTTTGGGCCCACTGATTTTGTCGCCACCGCGCCCGCCGGACCGGTCTCTTCGATCGTGCGGGCGGGAGTCCACTGCAGCCCGTGCATGTTGCGGGACTGTCCCATCGACCACCGCTGCATGACCGGCGTCACGGCCGAAGAAGTGGCGGAGACGGCGCTCGAACTGGTGAAATAGGGGATCGTGGACACCAGGAGCAAAATCCTCGACGCCGAAGCGGCGATCGCGGCTGCCGGCGCGGCCAGGCGGGCAGGGCAGACCGTCAAGCTGGTTGCGGGCACCTTCGATCCGTTGCTGGCCACGCATGCCCGCAGGCTGCGCGAGATCGCAACAGAGGGCGCGGTCCTGTTCGCGGCCATTCGCGAACCGGAGGCGCCGCTGCTGGCGGCGCAGGCGCGCGCGGAGTTGGTGGCGGCACTGGGAGTGGTAGACTACGTGGTGCTCGGCGATGTGCCTCTCCGGCCGGACGAAGTTTACCGGGAGGAGAGCGCCGACGCCGGGCGCACGCGGGATTTGATTCGGAATGTTCAGAAACGTCAGAGCTAAGGGTTCAGGCGAAGGACCGCGCATCCTGGTGGTCCGCCTCAGCTCGATGGGAGACGTGATTCACGCCCTGCCCGCCGTCGCCACGCTCAAGCACAGCTTTCCCGGGTCGGTGTTGAGCTGGGTGGTGCAGCCGCGCTGGGCTCCGCTGCTTGAAGGGAACCCTTACGTTGACCGTGTGGTTCCTTTCGACCGCCGCCGCCTGACGAGTTGGGGCGAGGCGTGGACCCAGCTGCGAGCGCTGCGCTACGATTTCGCGGTGGATTTGCAGGGGCTGATGCAATCGGCTCTGATCGCGTCGCTGGCGCGTTCGGACCGTATTTACGGGTTTCACCGCACCCAGGTACGCGAGAAAGCCGCGGCAGCCTTTTACTCGAACGAAGTGCGCACCGCCGGCAGGCACGTGGTGGATGCGAACCTGGAACTGGCAGCGGCGGCTGGTGCTTCGACCATGCTGGTGACGTTTCCTCTGCCTGCGGGCGTGCCGGAAGGCGACCTGCCGGGCGGAGAGTTTGTGCTCGCGAGCCCGCTGGCGGGTTGGGCTGCCAAGCAGTGGCCGCTGGAGTTCTACCGCGGGCTGGCGCGGCGGCTCAACGAAGAGTTGGGCGTGGCGCTGGTTCTGAACGGGCCACCGGACAGGGCGCGCGAACTGGAACAGGTGGACGGCGCGTTCGTTCACAGCTCGGGGCTTCCGGGATTGATCCATGCCACGCGGCGGGCTGCCGCCGTGCTGGGCCTCGATAGCGGCCCCGCGCACGTGGCAGCGGCGTTGGCGAAACCGGGCGTCGCCATCTTCGGCCCGACGGATCCGGCCCGCAACGGCCCCTACGGAGACACCTTCACCGTTCTGCGCTCGCCGGGGGCCGTGACAACTTACAAGCGACGTCAGGAACCCGACGCCAGCATGCTGCGGATCACGCCCGACGCGGTTTTCGAAGCGCTCAAGGTGCGGTTGCAGGCGCGGGGCAGGCCAGCGGGGTGCGCTTCGGAGTGATGCCTGGGTTTCCCAGATCCTACGCGCGCGCGGCGGCCCGGCTGCGTGTCCTTTTCGGCTTCGCGCTGGTGGCGGCGTTTGCGTGGTTCTCCGCACCGGACGCGCGGTCGCTCGCCTGGGGGCTGCCGGTGGCCGCGTTGGGGCTGGTCCTGCGGGCGTGGGCGGCGGGCCACCTTGCCAAGAACCAGCGCCTGGCCACCAGCGGGCCCTATGCATACGTGCGCAACCCGCTCTATCTGGGGACCGCGCTGGCGGGGGCGGGGCTTGCGATCGCCTCGCGGCAGGCGCTGCTGGCGGCGCTGTTCACGGTGGTTTTCGTCCTGGTATATCTTCCCGCCATCCAGCTTGAAGAGGAGTATCTGCGCGAGCTTTTTTCGGAATATCCATCTTACTCGGAGCGCGTGCGGATGTTATGGCCGCGCCTGACTCCGCTTGGCTCCCCGGGGCGGTTCGAGTGGCGGTTGTACTGGAAGAACGAAGAATACCAGGCGCTGGCAGGCTTCCTGGCGGGTGCTGCGTGGCTGGTCTGGAAGGCGTTTCGGTACTAGCTTTTCGTGGCTAGAGCTATAACTGGAACTTCGCGCTATACTCCCGGGTAGTAAGTTCACACTCAGAAAAGGGGTAACAAGTTCCATGAGTTCACGTGTGCTCACGCTCACTACCTTGCTGCTCGCGACGATGTCCCTGTCCGCGCAGCAATACAAGAACCTCACGTCACTCGCCACGTTCAAGGTCGCGCCGGGCAAGGAGGCAGCCTTCGTTGCCAAGGGCAAGGCCTTCGTGCCGGTCCTCGACAAGCTGGTTGATGCCGGCGTGGTGCTGGCTTACGGGATCGACGTGGACATGTTGCACGCGCCCGGCGTGAACAACGTTGTTTTCTGGGCCGACGTGCCGGATTTCGCCGCGCTGGCCAAGGCGGACGACGCCATCGACGGGTTCATGAAGAGCAATCCCGCCATCGTGGGGGACCTGTTTTCGATGAGCGACATGTCGGCGCATGCCGATTACGTTCTGCGCGCTTGGGAGGCAGGTCAGCGCGCCGCTCCGGCGGGCGCCACGCCGGTCCAGGACATCGACATGGTCCAGGTCAAGCCGGAACGCATGCAGGAATACCTGGAGATGTTTCGCAAGTACGACAAGCCGGTTTTGGACAAGCTGGTGGCCGACGGCGTCATTTATGCCTACGAGATACTCACCGAGGCCGTGCACACCATGAAGCCGGGCTTTGTCTGGCAGGTTACGGTGCTGCCGGACCTGGGCGCGAAAGACAAAGTTCGAGCCGCGTTTTCGGAAGCCTATAAGAAGCTGCCGGACGGCGAGCGCGAAATGCTCGAGAAGCTGGCTTTCGATATGACCGAGCAGGGCAGCCACCGCGACGACCTGGCCATCAGCGTAGTTTTCCGCCAGAAGTAGAGCCCGCATCCCGCGTTGACGGGCGGTGCCGTGGTCTGGTGTGATACTGGCGATGCCCGGCTTCGACGCGATTGAGGACAACCTGCACGCGACGCTGGCGGCGTTCGCGAGCGCGAAGCCGTCGGGCGAGATGCGCGCGCTGGCGGGCGTCTCGGTGGCGTCGTCGGGGGTCCAGTATTCGATGTTCAACTCGGCGGTGCTGACCGCGCCCGTCGCGAGCCCACGGGAGTTGAGGCAGCGCATCGAAACGGCGGCCGGGTTTTTTGAAACGCGCGGGTTGGCATGGTCCTTCTGGGTCTGCCAAGGGTGGCTCGAGAGCGGAGTCCGCGGCGTGGTCGCCGACATCTTCTACCGCTGCGGCCTGCACGAGGTGGCCGAACTGCCGGGCATGGAGGCCCAACGGCTGGAGCCCGCCGCTCGACCGTTGCCCTCCCTTGAATTCCGGCGCGTGTGCAACGCGGCCACGAGGGCCGACTTCAGCGCCATCATGACGGTTGCCTTCGGGCTCCCGCCACAGGTGGCGCGCGAGATTTAT
Organism: Bryobacteraceae bacterium; assembly: GCA_035602665.1. GTDB lineage: Bacteria > Acidobacteriota > Terriglobia > Bryobacterales > Bryobacteraceae > DASWZN01. The sequence continues at coordinate 3,907 of DATNLV010000062.1, forward strand.
GAGCCGGCAGGAACCTGGGACGCCGGTCTCACGGGCTGGTTGGGATACTCGGGGAATGTCGCCGTGACCAGCGCGGCGACCTTCGCGACCGGCTCCGCGGTGGGCATCTACGCGGTGGGCACTCCGGTGGTGCACCGGCGGAGAGGGTTTGCGGAAGCCGTCGTGCGGCACGCGGTGGCGGAAGCGGGCGCGGACCGGCTGAGCGTGCTCGAATCGAGCGAGGCAGGCTTGTTACTGTACCGGAGGCTGGGATACCGAACGGTTACACGGTACGCGGTTTTCGCGACCTAGTGTGGGCGGGTTCGTTTTGTCCGCGAAGCGGCTGGATCTCAACCGCTTCGCGAACGGGGTATTGTCTAGCACCAGCTGGGGAGGGTATGAAATATGAAGAACCGGAGCGCGCGCCTGCATGAAATATGAATCCCGGAAATTGTGCCGGGGCGGCGTGCCGGAACTCGACCAGCGGTGCGTGGTTGGTGTCTGTCAATCGCCTCACATCCGGTGGGACGGTGCGGGGCGCGAATGAGTTTCAGCGGATAAGAAGTACCGTCAGGGCGGCGCCGCCGCCGATCAGCGTCAGCACCACACCGGCCGACCAGAACCAGCGGCGGCGCGTCAGCAGGGACAGCGAGCAGAACACGATGGCAATCTCGAGGAAGACTTCGGCGAAGTGGAACCGCAGCGCGTGGCGGCCCTTGACGTCGCTTTCGTGCTCGAGCTCGCGCGCCTTGTTCGAAATCTCATCGGCGTCCTGGCGATAGCGGTCGACGTTGGCGTCGTATTTCTTGGCGGCAGCCGCCGCGGCGGGGCCGGGGACCGTGCGCAGCATGTCGGCTGCGGATTCCGACTGGTAGCGCCGGATGGATTTGCTCTGGTAATGGGCCCACTGGTCGGAGGCCTTTTGCTGCTGGAGCAGCTCCTCGGTGATGCTCACGTTGCCCAGTACGGAGACCAGCGCCAGCGCCGCGGCGACGATCGCCATGGTGGCGCCGACGATGCGGTCGAACGGTTCACGTGCTTTCTCGGCTGCCTCTTTGAGTTCGTCGTCAAGCCCCATGAGTTCCACAGTATCATGGCTCTGATGCCTGAAAACGAGCTGCGCACTTATACGAGCACGGTGCTTGGACGCACGGGTCTCGGCGTCGGCCGCCTGGGAGTTGCGTCCAGCTACGGAGTCCCCACGGACGCCGTCGAGCGCGCCTTCGAGCGTGGTGTCAACTACTTCTATTGGGGCAGCGCGCGCACGCAGGCCTTCGGAGACGCGCTCCGGCACCTGGCGCCGCAAAGGGAGCGCTTCGTGCTGATGATCCAGTCCTACACGCGCGCGGCGGGGCTGATGGGCTGGAGCCTCGAGCGGGCGCTGCGGGCGTTGCAATTCGACCACGCCGATTTGCTGCTGCTGGGGCTATGGAACAAGTCCGTGCCGGCGCGCATCCTGGACGCAGCGCGCAAGCTGAAGGAGCGCGGGCTGGTGAAGCATCTCGCGGTTTCGACGCACAAGCGCGTGCTGGTGCCGCGGATCGCGGCGGGTGGCGACTTCGACGTGGTCCACTTCCGATACAATGCCGCGCATCCGGGTGCCGAGCAGGACATTTTCCCCCAGCTGCCGGCTCAGAACCTGCCCGGTCTGGTGGCGTATACGGCCACCAGTTGGGGGCAACTGCTGGGCAAGAAGAGCTTCCAGGCGCGGATGGCACGCACGCGACCGATACCGGCGGAGGAGAAGGCGCCCACCGCGGCGGACTGCTATCGCTTCGTCCTGACGCGGCCGGAGGTGGATGTGTGCATGACCGGTCCGGCCAACGGCGCGGAGATGGACCAGGCGCTGGAGGCACTGACGCGCGGGCCGATGTCCGAGGACGAACTGGCTTGGATGCGGCGCGTGGGGCGGGCGGTGCTGGGGAAGTGAGCCTCTTACTGATTGCGGTCGGCTTTCTCTTT
>DATNLV010000076.1:0-4225 GCA_035602665.1 Bryobacteraceae bacterium
AGGAACGCCTCGACCCGGCCTGCTTCTTCCGCGTCAGCCGCGCCGCCATCGTGAATCTCGATTGCGTGAGCGAAGTGCTGCCCCTGGCAGGCGGCCTCGCCGACGTCGTGCTGACCACCGGAGTCCGTCTCGAAGTCAGCCGCCGCCGCCTCAAAGAGTTGCTCGATCGCCTCGCGGGCCAGGAGTGAACCGGAGTAAAGTATAGGGCGGATCGAATCCCCGGAGGCCGAGTGAACTCGGAGCCGATTCTAAGACGAGCCTTGATTGTCTTGTCCGTCATGACCGCCCTAGCGACCGGACTGCCGGTCGTCAGGGTGCTCAGGGCCCGGCAGTTTGCCCGCACGTTCACGACCTATGGCAGGCTACCCGAAATACCGATAGCAGTCAGCGAATACATCGTCCTCGGCGCGGCATTCGTGTTCCTCCTTGCCGGCCTACTAGAACTCATCCGCATTCGCGCCGGAGCGCCGCTGGCCCTTGCTGCGACCGCGAGCCAGTGGGCCCTTTACGGTCCGGCTCTGCGGGCGCATCTTACCGGCGACGGATGGTTCGAACCGGTGGCGGGCAGCGCTACACGAATGCCCTGGCAGCAGTTTGTCTGGCTGATTGCCGCAACGCTGGGCGCGGCCCTGTTGTGTTTTGTGCGGCACAGAGCCCGCCCCGCTGGCAGCTAGCCCTGCACGTGGATCTCGAAGACGCACCTCTTGCCCCCGCGCAGAACCGTCTCCTTCATCTCCACGCGCACCTTCTTCTCGAGGAACGTCTCCCACGTGTGCTGCTGCCAGCCCAACGAGCAGTTGCACACCACGGCTGGCGTATTCTGACGTCGGCTGTTCAGCGGGCAGAAGCAATCCTCGCGTTCCGGCGAGGTCATGGTGATGACGCCCTTCTCACGATCCCAGCTCACCTCATCGCCCGAGATGCCCTGCTTGATCAGCTTGCAGAACCCGTCGAAGTCGCCGCGATGCTGCACGACCGTTTTGTCCCACAGGCTGGCGCAGTAAGCGCCTTCGTCGTGCAGGATCTCGTTCAGGTTCCGGGCGTCCATCCGCCCCGCAAGGATGCGCAGGAGTCCGGCATAGCGCTCCTTCACGAAGCGCAGGCGCCAGTCCTCCTGGTTCGGGGTTTCGGCGGCGAGGCTCCCTGTGCAGGCGCACAACCCAGCGGCAGCACAAGTCCTGAAAAACTCTTTTCGATCCATGCGACGAAGCTATCTTGACGGCCGGGCCCGTGTCAACTACAGCATCCGCTGGCCCGCCGTTCTGGTGTCGTAACCCCCGATGCTCTCCAGTTCCCGGCGAAAGCTGGATCGGTTGAGCGTATCGAGCACCACCTGGACCGACGGAAGGTCCAGGTGCTGGCGGCGGATCGCCAGGTCGTAGCGTTCGCTGATCAGGGGGATGAAGCCCAGCCCGAACAGCCGCGCCGCCGCGCGCGTTGCGATGCAGCAGTCGGCGGCGCCGGTTCGCACCTGCCACGCCGCGGGCAGATGTCCCGAAGCGAGGCGTTCATAGCCCGCGACTGTTCCGGCATCGATCTTCAGGCGCTGTAGATGCGAGTCCAGAAGGAAGCGGCTCCCGGCCCCCGCTTCCCGGTTGACGATGCGCACATCTTTGCGCCCGAAATCTTCGATGCCGCGAATTCCTTTCGGATTGCCGCGTGCCGTGACGATTCCTTCCTCCCACACCGCAAACGCAATCACGGCCACGGCCCGCTTGGGGAACATCCTGCTGACCGCCGGGACGTTCGACTCGCCGGTCGCCTCATCCCTTAGATGCGTGCCCGCGATGTGAACGCGCCCCTGCTTCAGCAGCGCGAGCGCCTGCGAGCTGTTCCGGTGCGCTAGAACCATCTCCACGCCGGCCAGCTGCACGTGCCGCGCTAGCACCGAGATCCCCGGATCGCATCCCGCAACCAGGACGCGATTCCGGAACTCGCCGTCGGCGTGATACACCTGCACCTTGGTCTTGCGGCCGGCTGCCGGCTCGCCGGTCACAATCGCGTCGCTCGCCGGCAAGTACCACGGCACCGGGGACGGCGCCGACGCGATCAGAACTTTATCCACCCGGCACAGTTGAACCGGCTGCCCTGGCTGGAGCGGATCGGAGCCCGGCAGAAGGATAGCGTGCTCGGACGGTAACTCCGGCGCCGGCAATTCGCCCGGCAAGGCGAACAGATCTTCCACGCTCGCCTCGAGCGTGCGGGCCAGCCGCAGCGCGACCGCGGTGTTGGGAATGTAGCTGCCGGCCTCCATGGCGTAGATGGTTTGCCGGCTGATCCCCACGGTCTTGGCTAGCCAGGCGGCGGAGAATCCGCGTTTGTGCCGGAGCGCGGCCAGGTTGTTCTCGATCTCCGGCGACACCGTCTTCTTCATCTCACCCCAGTGTAGTGCCGAAGCTTGCCGGACCGCGTTCCTAAAAGGACATCCAGGCCGACGAGCGGATGAAGATCGCTCCTTGCTCAATCGGGATCATCTGGAGCTTCATCTTCGCGTATCCGGTGTCGTTCGGATGCAGGCCACCCACAAGGTCGGTGGTGGTGTTCACCCATCCGGCCGGACTAACGAAGAACGCCGTCACCCCGTTGGCCGGGGAGGCGTTATACGCGGCGACGGCGGCCTGCTGCGCCGCTCGCCAGGCCGCGATGGTCGAAGAGTTGTTGGTGGTTCCGCCGAACGGCAAAACTCCCCGCGCGATGATGACACCGCCTGCCTGCATGTTACCCGCCATGTTGGTGAGCATGCTGGTGTAGTCGGTCGTGAACTGCGCCGGAGGGTTCATCGTGCACGGGGAAGCACAGGCGTAGATCTCGTCGTTGACCCCACCCTCCGCCACCGCAATGGTTGGCTTGACGATCGTGGCTATCTGGCTGGTGTGATCTCTCAGGTAATTCGACGTCCCAATGCAGGCGTTGGCACAAACACTAACTGTTTCACCCGTCGTACCTGCACCTAAGTAACTGGCGTTCAACAACGGAAACGCGAAGTAGTCGACGCCGGTGTGATCGTTGGGATATCCGCTTAGGTCCACCCCGGCCACGATGCTATCGCCATAGGTCGCGATGTAGGGGCGTGCCGGCGGTTGTCCAGGTCCGAGCGCGGCTCCCACTGGCGCAAATATCTCGTAGAGGTATCCGGAGCCAGCCGCCACCACTTCCCAGAGATGAAATCCCGTGTCTAGCCCGCTCGCCAGCGTCGCAGCACTCCACCTGGTTCCCGATGCCGTGTAAGATCCTTGGTACACGCCATCCATATAGACCTTGAAGGTACCGGAGGTTCCATACACCCACGCCAGGATTGAGGAGAAGCCGCTCCCATACCAGCGCACGCTCCACAACGAGAAGCCCCCGGCCGGATATAAGCAATTGACGTAACCCTGTTGTGATCCGGTGCCCAGGGTTGCTGCCTCGAACTGTGCATCGGTTGAGAATGGCGTCGTCCCCACGACATAGTAAGTGCCGTCGTAAGCCGGTATGTCGGTGCAGCAGGTCGCTCCGCTGGCGGAACTGAGCCGGATCGCCGTCGCTGTCAACAGGAATGCCGCCGATGTGTGCATGGCAAGTTTAATGTCGTGCGCTCCCGCTGCTAGCGCCGCCCCGTGCGTCCAGGTCCAGTGCTGCGTGGTGCTGCCCTGAGAAATCGGGGTTTCCGCCCCGCCATCAACCGAGACGTAGAAGGTTGAACTGTCGGAGATATTGAACGAAACGTCGGTAGACACCGGCACCGTGAGTTGGAACTCCAGGATCGAATAGTCGCCCGACACCTCGGAGCAGGTGCGGTTGCCGTAAGCACTGCAACTCATCCCACTCCAGCGCCCGAGCAGGTAAACGTTCGCCGCCGCCGTCCCGAGCGTCAACCCGGTGACCGTGGAATTGTTCGTTACACTGACGCCGCTCTCGACGGAAGCGGTGTTTGTACCATCCGTAAGGTTCCCGCCGGCCAACCAGTCGAGCGTGATCGCCTCTCCCCTTTGCACCGGCATCGCGACAGTTACCACAACCGTTCCCGAGGCCCCGGTCCCGCTGGCCGTCACGCTGGAGCTTGCGATCTGCGAGCCGGCCCCGCTCAAGATCAGATGCGGCGTGAACCCGGTAATGGCGCTGGTGGGCGTGAGAGAGCCCGCCCCGCCGCCGCTCACATGACAGGTCCAGATAGCTCCGGTGGGATCGCTCGCGCAGCTTGAGATGGCTAGAACCGCCGCGCCGTAAACGGGGCTGGTCACCAGAG
>DATNLV010000086.1:0-2010 GCA_035602665.1 Bryobacteraceae bacterium
TTCTGGGTTCGGCGCCGTTTGCCGCGCTGGGTCTGTTCGTCGGCACCTGGGCGTCGGCCAAGGCCGCTCCGGCGCTGGTGAACCTGCTGTATCTGCCGATGATCTACCTCTCGGGCTTCCTGATCCCGATGCCGAAGTCCATGGAGCGGATCGAGCGCTTCTCGCCGGCGTTCCACCTGCACCAATTGGCGCTGCGGGCGGTTGGCGCATCCCCCGCCGCGCCCAACGCCGGTTGGACGCCGTGGGTCCACGTCGTCGTGCTCGCAACCGTGACGTTAGTGTTTACTTGGCTGGCGGTCCGGAGACTGGCGCGGGTCGGTTGATCTCAAACCGCGTCGGCGGCGTGGTAGGAGCTGCGCACCAGCGGGCCGGCTTCGACATGGGCGAACCCCATATCGATTCCCTGCCGGCGCAGGTCGGCAAACTCTTCGGGCGGAACGTAGCGGATGATGGGCAGGTGCTTCGGCGATGGCCGCAGGTACTGGCCCAGGGTGAGGATATCGACATTGTGCGCGCGGAGATCGCGCATGACGCCGACCACTTCCTCCGTGTTCTCGCCCAGGCCGAGCATGAGGCCGGATTTCGTGGGGATCTCCGGGCGCGCGACCTTCGAGTGGGCCAGGATGTCGAGCGAACGCTCGAAGCGCGCGCCGAGGCGGACCTGGCGGTAGAGGCGCGGCACGGTCTCCGTGTTGTGGTTGAGCACGTCCGGCGCGGCCTCCAGCACTGTCTCCAGGGCGGCGTGCGAGCCTTGGAAATCGGGGATCAGCACCTCGACGCGGCAGCCGGGGATGCGCTCGCGGATGGCGCGGATGGTGAGGGCGAACAGCTCCGCTCCGCCGTCCTTGCGGTCGTCCCGATTGACGCTGGTGACGACGGCATACTTCAGGCCCATGGCGGCCGCGGCCTCGGCGACGCGGTTGGGCTCGTCGTAATCTACGGTGAGCGGCGCTCCCTTCTGGACGGCGCAGAATCCGCAGCGGCGCGTGCAGACGTTGCCCAGGATCATGAACGTCGCGGTGCGATGGTTCCAGCACTCGCCAACGTTGGGGCAGGCCGCGCTCTCGCAGACGGTGTGGAGGCGCAGGCGCTCGATGAGGGTTTTGAGGTCGCGGTAGTTTGCGCCGACCGGAGCGGGCGCGCGGAGCCAGTCCGGGCGCGGCGGCTGCGGCTGCTGTGGAATCGTGACCAACACTGATTCCATTGTAGTGGGCCTTTGGTGGGGCGTGACCGGGTGCGCTAACCTTGTATTCTCATGCGGGACCGCGGCATTGCCCAGAGATAGCAATCGTGGAAACGATGAGAATGGTCGCACACCGAACGAGTAGGCATTTACAATCAATAAGGTTCCGTGCCCGACAGCCCGAAGATTTACCACATCACGCATTTGGCGAACCTGCCGCAGATGGTCGATGCCGTCCTGTGGTCTCACGCAGAATGCATCAGACGCGGCCTCAATTGCACGGTTGTCGGGATGACCGAAATCAAACGGCGGCGACTGGAGGAACTGACTGTCCACTGCCACCCTGGGACGAAGGTTGGCGAGTACGTTCCTTTCTACTTCTGCTTTCGCTCGATTATGCTGTACCTGCTCTATAAGGGGAATCACGTGGATCTCAGCTATCGGGGCGGCCAGCGTCCGATTCTGCACCTCGAGGCTGACGTTCGCGAGGTCGTCGCCTGGGCCAACTCCCGTCGGCGGCGTTGGGCCTTCAGCAACGGCAACGCCGGCACAAGGTACACTCAGTTCTTCGGCGACGTCCGTCAGCTTGGACAGTTAGACTGGAAGGCCATCGACGCGACCGATTGGCGTGACCCGATTGTGAGGGAACGGAAGCAGGCGGAGTTTTTGGTCGAGCAATCGTTCCCGTGGGAACTCGTTAGGCGGATCGGAGTCATCGACGCCGAGACGGCTGATGGCGTGGTGCAGGTCTGCAACGCGGCTCGCCACCGCCCTGAGGTCGTCGTGGAGCCGAACTGGTATTACTAGAGAGAAGCGTAATGATAGAG
>DATNLV010000089.1:0-3934 GCA_035602665.1 Bryobacteraceae bacterium
GGCGACGAGCGACGGGCAACGAGCGACGAGCTGCTTAAAGCACCTCCTCCGACCAGTTCTCGAGCGCCGCCTTCAGCTTGTTCATGAACTGATCGGCGTAAGCCCCGTCGATCAGCCGGTGGTCGAAGGTCAGCCCGATGAGGGCGATCGAGCGGATCGCGATAGCGTCGTCGTCGGTCACCACCGGCGTCTTCTCCACCGCGCCGACTCCCAGGATCGCCACCTGCGGCTGGTTGATGATCGGCGTGCCGAACAGGCTGCCGAAGCTGCCGAAATTCGTGATCGAGAACGTGCCGCCCTGCACCTCGTCTGGTTTGAGCTGGCGCGAGCGGGCGCGCGCGGCGAGGTCCACGATGGCGTACTGCAATCCCAGCACGTTCTTCTGGTCGGCGTTTCGAATCACCGGCACGATCAGGCCGGCGTCGAGCGCCACCGCGATGCCGATGTTGATCTCGTTGTGGAAGAGAATGTTCGTCCCTTCGACCGATGCGTTGGCTAGCGGGTAGGCTCGTAGCGCTTCGCAAGCCGCCCGCGTGATGAACGGCAGGTAGGTCAGCGAGAATCCGTACCGCGCCTGCACCTCGGCCTTGTTGCGAGCGCGGATCTTGGCCACGCGCGTCATGTCCACCTTGTGCATCGTGGTGACGTGCGCGGACGTGCGTTTGCTCACCAGCATGTGCTCGGCGATGCGCGCGCGCATCACGCTCATGGGCTCGACGCGAACCTTGGCCGCTTCGGCGCGCGGGATCGGTGCGGATGGCGGCGGCGCTACGGGCGGTGGCGGCATGACGGGCGCCGGCGCGGGAGCGGCGACCGGAGCCGGGGCGACCGGAGCCGGAACGGGGGCGACCGGCGTTGGCGCAGCGCGCTTCGCCAGATACGATTCCAGATCCTGCTTCGTAATGCGCCCTCCGGCGCCCGAGCCGCGGACCTGCTTCAAATCGATGTCGTTCTCGCGCGCCATGCGCCGCACCAGCGGCGACAGCGGCCCAGCCGCTTCCTCCTGCGGGACCTCGACCGCTTCGGCTTCTGGCTCGGGCGGCGGAGGGGCCGCGACCGGGGCCTCCGCCACCGGTTCGGGAGCGGGCGCCGACGCCGCCGCAGCGGGCGCTGCCGCGGACTTCCCCGCCTCGTCGATGCGCGCCACCACGGTGTTGATGGCTACCGTCTTGCCCTCTTCCACCAGGACCGCGGAGAGCGTGCCCGCCGCGGGCGAAGGAATCTCGGTGTCCACTTTGTCGGTTGAGATCTCGAACAGCGGCTCGTCCCGCTCCACGCGGTCGCCCGCCTTCTTCAACCACTTCGTCAGCGTTCCTTCGACTATGCTCTCGCCCATCTGGGGCATGACGACGTCCATCATAGTTCCTCCTCCGTTTCCGCCATCTCGAAACCAAACTGCTCCGCAAAATGCCGCGCCAGCGAGGCGATCAACTCCGCCCGCTCCGGCTCCGCGCCCAGCTCCGCCGCCATCGAAGTGACCGGCTTGGCGAGGCCGCAGGGCACGATGTACTGGAAATACCGCAGGTCCGTGGTGACGTTCAGCGCGAAGCCATGCGAGGTGATCCAGCGGCTGATATGCACCCCGATGGCCGCGATCTTCCGGCCCTCGACCCATACTCCCGTCATGCCCGTCTCGCGGCCGGCCGCGATGCCGAAATCCGCCAGCGTGTCGATGAGCGCCTGCTCCATCGAGCGTACGTAGGCCACCACGTCCCGCTTCCACTCGCGCAGGTCCACAATCGGGTAACCCACCAGTTGCCCGGGACCGTGGTAGGTGATGTCGCCGCCGCGGTCGGTGGGGAAGAACGAGATGCCGGCACGCCGCAGCACGTCCTCGCTCGCCAGCAGGTGGGCCGGCTTGCCGTTGCGGCCGATCGTGATGACGTGCGGATGCTCCACGATCAGGAACTGATCGGGCACCAGCCCCTGCTTGCGCTTCTCCACCAGCGCGCGCTGCAACTCGAGCGCCCGGCCGTAGTCCATGCGGCCGAGGTCACGCAGCTCGCACACGCGCGCAGTGTGGGGCGGACCCCCTGGTCCGCGCGGGTCCCCCAGGACCCGCCCGTCAAGCTCCTCGGTGCCAGGACCAGACCGACGGGGGACGGAAAGCGCTGGCGTGGCGTCACGCATTAATCGCTAGCCCGTAGATGTTGTTGAACGCTTCGCCCACGGCCTCGTGCAGCGTCGGATGCGCGTGGATCATGTTCGCAATCGTCTCGACCGTAGCCTCCGCCGACATCGCCGTCACGCCTTCGGGAATCAGCTCCCAAGCCTGCGGGCCGATGATGTGCACGCCCAGGATCTCGCCGTGCGCCTCGTCGCTCACCACCTTCACGAATCCGTTGTGCTGACCCAGGATCGACGCCATGCTGTTGGGCATGAAACCGAACTTCCCGATCTTGACCTTGTAGCCGCGGGCGCGCGCCTCAGCCTCGGTGAGACCTACGCTGCCGATGCCCGGTTCGGTGTACGTGCAACTGGGGATGCGCATGCGGTTGAGTCGCTCGACCGGCTTTCCGGCGATGTGCGCCACGGCCACCATGCCTTCCTTGGTCGCCACGTGCGCCAGTTGCGGCGTGCCCGCCACCACGTCGCCGATGGCGTAGATGCCGGGCTCGGCGGTCTGCTGATCGCCATCCACCTTGATGAACCCGCGGTCGGTTTCAACGCGCGTGGTCTCGAGGCCGATGTCATCCGTCACTGGCTTGCGGCCCACGCCCACCAGCACCTTGTCGGCCTGGAGGACTTCCTGCTTGCCGTTCGCGAGCGTGACCGTCACCTGGACGCCGGCGTCCGTGCGCTCGATCTTCTCGGCGCGCGCGCCGGTCTCAACTCGGATGCCGCTCTTCTTGAACAGCCGCTCCAGCTCTTTCGAAACCTCTTCATCCTCGAACGGGACGATGCGCGGCAGCATTTCGAGCAGCGTGACCTTGGTCCCGAAGCGGTTGAACATGGAGGCGAACTCAGAGCCCACCGCGCCCGATCCGATCACCACCATCGACTTCGGGATCGCGCGCATGTCGAGGATCTCGATGTTGGTCAGGATGCGTTCCGGGTCCGCCTCCAGGCCGGGCAACATGCGTGCCACGGATCCGGTGGCGACGATGATGTTCTTGGTCTCGACCGTGCGGGCGCCTTCGGCCGTGCGCACCCCGACGCGACCGGGGCCCAGGATGCGAGCCTGCCCGCGCAGGACGTCGACCTTGTTCTTGCGCATCAGGAACTCGACGCCCTTGGAATGCTTGTTGACGATGTCGTTCTTGTGGTCGATGACCTTGGGGTAATCCAGGCGCGGGTTGTCGCACAGGATGCCCTCGCCGCCGCCCTGGAAGTGCTCCCAAACGTCGGCGGTGTGCAGCAGGGCCTTGGTGGGGATGCAGCCGACCAGCAGACACGTCCCGCCCAATCGCGGGTCCTTCTCGACGATCGCGGTCTTCAACCCGAACTGCCCCGCGCGCACGGCGGCCGAGTATCCCCCCGGCCCGCTCCCAATGATTAAAACGTCGTAAGACATTGACCACATTCTAACAAGGTGGTGTGGTGGTTAGTCTTTAGGCGGGAAGTGCACGTCGACTGGGCCCTCTACCTCGACCGTGGCCCCGTTCACCCTTGTCGGACGGTAGACCCACTGCCGGACTGCCTCCATCGCCGCTGGGACAAGTAAAGGATGCCCGCTCACGAGCTGGATGTCCAATACCGTGCCGGCGCGCCCGATCCGCACGTTGAAGCGGACGATTCCCGAGATTGGACGACATTCCCCACAGCGCACCGGGTCAACTCTCTTGATCAGCAGCGATTCCAGCGCGCCGGCTTCGAGGCGAATGCGAGCCGCCTCCTGGGGCGGTTGGGTTGGGTTCCGGGGCGGCTCCGACAGAATGAAATCGACCTCAATCTGAGAAGCCACAGCGATGGGCTCGCCGTTGAGAATGGCGGG
>DATNLV010000268.1:0-8487 GCA_035602665.1 Bryobacteraceae bacterium
CCTGCTGCTGCGGCGGACGCTGCTGTTGAGTCTGCTGGGCCCGCTGCTGCTGTGGTTGCTGCTGCTGAGGCTGCTCGGCGCGCTGCTGTTGCTGCGGCGGCCGCTGCTGCTGCTGGGGCTGTTGGCGTTGAGCCGGTTCGGCACGCTGGGGCTGTGCGTGCTGCTGTTGACCGGCTGGTTGCGCCTGCTGTCTTTCAGGCCTGGCCTGTTCCTTTTGCTCTTCGTGCTGCGCGTACGCAGGGACCATCACCCCGAAAAGCAGAAACAGGGCGGCAGTACTTGTAGTTCGAGCGAATTGCATAATCATCCTCCGTTAATGTCGGTGTTGGGTGTGCACGCGGACGGCCAGTCCGCGCTACGTATGCTCCAGCGCTTCCGCGGCCTCCGCGGCGGCCCTGGTCTTGTGCACGGTTCTATCCGGGTGATTGGGCGGAGAGTAGACCGTGTATAGCTTCAATGGCGCCGTTTTCGACGTATTGATCACGTTGTGGTAGGTGCCTGCCGGAACCACGACCGCGTCTCCGTCGCGCACCGGGCACTCCTGCTTCTCGTTGAAGACGACCCTGGCCTCGCCCTGTTCGATCCGGAATAGCTGGTCGACGTTCGGGTGCACCTCGTCGCCGGTCTCTTCTCCCGGCGCCAGGCACATCATCACAAGCTGGGTATGCTTTCCGGTGAAGAGTACTCGGCGGAAGTCCGTGTTCTCGAGAGTCAGTTTCTCGATGGCTGCGACATACTCGGTCATGGCAGCGGCCCCCTATTTCCTGCTTTCGTGAGTGACGTACTCGTTGCGATCCGTGACGTCGACCGGCGTCCTCTCCGTCGGCTTGTCCGTGGTCCCGAAGTCGGCGGTAGCTTCCGAAGCGGAGGAAATGTCGCGGGCACCCGTGTCCCTCAAGGTCTTCTTGGCGCGCTGGCACCACTCCGAAGTGTCGCAGTGCACGGACAGGAGAATGCCGCCGCGCCTGATTCTTCCCGCGTAGCGCTTGGCGATGTACTCGGATAGCGGCAGGCCGGCCAGCCATCCCACGATCCAGCCAAGCGTTCCTCCCGCGCCTGTGCCAGCCAGAGTCGCCACCAGCGGTCCCGCCGCGATCAGCGCGCCGAGGCCTCCAATGGCCACACTCTGGAGGGAAGCGAAGAAGGCCAGCGCGGCGCCGGCAACTGCCCCCACCGCCGCTCCCACCGCCGCTCCCTTCGGAGCTTTGTTGTGTTTCTCGTGCGCGAAATCCTTTGAGCCCTGATTGTCGGATGACAGGACCGAAATGTCGGTGGTCCGATACCCTGCGTTGTGCAGGACGCCGACGGCGTCCGAAACGGTCTTTCGGTCCTGATAGATCCCGATGACCGACGTGTTTTTTGCCATTTGGTGTTTCTCCTTTGCTTGTGCCTGTGCACGAGTCTGGCCACGCGCGGATGGCAGGCGGAAGGAAAAAGAGCGGCTGCCCGCATGCAGAAGTTGCCTTTCTCAATGCACATTGTGCTGAGCGAAACGGGCAGCGCCCGGCGGCCTTGCCCAATAAAGGTGCCGGGTGTCAAACGGCGGCTGGCGTGCACACGGAAGTTACGTCGGGAAAAGGGAAGGAAGATGACCCATGTTGCTTATACTCTTGCTGGTTGTGTTACTGTTCGCGGTCGCACCCAGATGGCCGTATAGCAGGGGTTGGGGTTATTACCCCAGCGGAGGCCTGGGAGTGGTGCTGGCGATCGTGGTCGTGTTGTTACTGCTCGGAAATCTGCGGCTTTGAACAGGAGAACACAATGAATTGGGATCAAATCGAAGGCAAGTGGAAGCAGCTCACCGGCTCGGCGCGCGAGCGCTGGGGGAAGCTCACCAACAATGATTGGGAGACCATCGCCGGCAAGAAAGATCAGTTAGTCGGCCGGATTCAGGAACGGTATGGAGTGGCGAAGGCGGAAGCCGAGACACAGGCCGACGAGTGGTCGCGCGCACTGACGGAATGCGGGTGCGAAACCCCGGCCGCCCCGCGCCGCTAGGAAGACCAATGAAACCGACCCAGGCGCGAGTTACGGATCTCTGGTGCAGGTTGATGCACACAGAATCGATGTGGCCATCGCACGGTCAGTACCAGTGCCGGACGTGCGGGCGGCAGCATCGGGTGTGTTGGGAACAAGCCTCACCGGCCGCTTCGCGCCTGCTGCTATTGCCGCGCGAGACCCGGGCCCATAGCGGCATCGTGACGGCAACCGAATCGAGGAGTATCCAATGTTCGTAGCAAACGCGTTGGCGGTTCTCGTGCTGCTGACGCTGGTCCTGTCGATGGTTCCTCGCCCGCGCCTCGCTCGGGCGCGCTGGTAGGGACTCGGCGGCGACGTATAGCCAGGGGGGATCCTTCCGTGTGCAATTCCTGCATTCGGCACGGCAATACCAGCATGAGCCGGTGGCGCAACCCGATGGCTGGCGCTGGAACGAGAGGACAGGTTCGGTTTCTACCCGATGGGCCTCGGAGTGCTTCTTCCACCGCGTGCGATCGGCCAGCCGAATCTGCAGGCGCAGTTGCCGGACAGAGCGAAAAGCCGGCCGCACAGATTTTTGAGTGAAACGAGAGGGAGCAGATGAGCATTCTGAGAACAGTAACGACAACCGCATTTGGCCTGGCGCTCATGGGCGCAGTATTCTCGCCAGTCGCCAACGCGGACGATTGGAACAGGAAGACCGTGATGACCTTCAGCGCGCCGGTCGAAATTCCGGGCGTTCACCTGAAGGGTTGGGGCGTGCTGCCGGCCGGGACCTATGTGTTCAAGATCCTGGACTCGCAGACCGACCGCCACATCGTTCAGATCTTCAACCAGGACGAGACGCAGATTTACGCGACCATCCTGGCCATCCCAAACTATCGCCTCACGGCGACCGGCAAGACGGTAGTCACCTTCAGCGAGCGGCCGGCGGGCGAGCCGGAAGCGTTGCGGGCGTGGTTCTATCCCGGCAGGAACTGGGGCGAGGAATTCGTCTATCCGAAGGCCAAGGCCATGGAGCTGGCGAAGACCGCCAACGCGCCCGTGCTCTTCACGGCAGCCGAGATCCCGGTGGAAGTCGCCGAGCCGATCAAGTCGGCTGACGAGCCGGTGGTCGTGCAGCTGAAGCAGGCGCCCGTCATGGCGATCCAGCCCACGGGAGAAGAAGTGGAACTGGCCCAGGTGGTGACACCGCCGCCAGCGGAGCCGGTGCAGGTAGCGGCGGCGCAGCTCCCGAAAACGGGGAGTGAATTGCCGCTGATCGAACTGCTTGGCTTGCTCGCTTTGTGCGGCGGCTGCGCGCTGCGACTGGCGCAAAAGCGCCTTCTATGAAGAGTTGGACCGGTCACGTGGCGCGCCGATTTGCGTGGCGCGCCCGCGGCCGGGCAGGAGAGCACATGAAGATCCTATTCTGGACTGGGATGGCGGTGCTGATTCTGGGCATCGGTTCGATCTTCGTGCCGGTCCCCCGGGGCCAGAGGGAAGGCTTCAGCTACGAAGGCGTTTCGGCCCCCATCGAGACCAGCCGTGAGCAAGTGATGTCCCCGTTCTTGAGCGCGGTGATGATCATGGGGGGACTTGCCGCGATGGTCGCTGCGAAACTGAAGACCTAGAGGCACCACGTAACGAGCGGATCATCGCGGGCGGGAGAGCGCGGCCTGGCGAGCTCAGTCGCCCTCCTGTTCTTTCCTGACTTGGTGGTCGATGGCACGGCACGTCGGCACTGGTCCCCCCGCGCGCGCTCGCCATCGGCGGCGTCCGCGGTCCTCCCCATCCCGATCCAGGCGGTGCGCGAATCGTACGGCGCCAGGGCCCCGTCCCCAACGGCAGATTCCGCACTCCAAATGCAGATTCTGCATTGCTCCGCCGGCTTCCGCCTTCAAACGCATAGGGTCTGTTCTGGCCCGTCCCGTGCATTGGGATGTCTCGGCTGATACGAGCGAGGGGAACTGCCATGAAAACAGCAAACGCGGGGATGCTCGGGTTCCAAGTAACCCTGGAGCGGAAGCAGGCCGAACTGGTCGGAGCGTTGCAACGGCGGGACGGCATTGTAATCGAGAAGTGCGCGGACCAGATGGACGAGATCCAATACGCGGTGGAACGGGACCTGGAGATTCGTAACGTCGATCGCGACTCCACGCTCCTCGGTGAGGTGAAGGCGGCGTTGCTGCGGATTCACGGCGGCAGCTTTGGGCAGTGCGTGGACTGCGACCTGGAAATCAACCCCAGGCGCCTGGCGGCCGTGCCCTGGGCGTTACGTTGCATCACGTGCCAGGAAGCCGCCGATTCGGGCGCCGAACGAGGAACGGAATCCGCCCGGACCCCTCTCGCCCGCGCCGCCTGAAAGGTGGGTCTAAGCCGTGAACACAGCCTCCAGCGTCAGAACCATCGCGTTTGTCGGCAACTACCTGCCGCGCAAGTGCGGCATTGCCACCTTCACATCCGACCTGCTCGGCGCCGTCGCCGCGCGACATCCCCAGGGCCGGTGCTTCGCGGTCCCGGTCAACGACGTCGAAGGCTACTATCGGTATCCGGAGGTCGTTCGCTTCGAGATTGAGGAGCAGGAGCTGGACTCTTACCGGCGCGCCGCCGACTTCCTGAACACCAGCAACGTGGACGTTGTCTCGGTCCAGCACGAGTTCGGAATCTTCGGGGGAGCGGCCGGCAGCCACTTGTTGGCGCTTCTGCGCGGGTTGTCGGCGCCGGTTGTCACCACGCTTCACACCGTCCTTCGCACGCCAAACGAAGACCAATGTCGCGTGATGCGGGAACTGATCGGTCGCTCAACGCGTCTGGTGGTCATGACGGAGCGGGCGCAGACGATCCTGCAGGAAGTCTACCTGGCACGGCCCGACAAGATCGATCTCATCCCGCACGGGATTCCCGACGTTCCGTTCGTCGCCCCCGAGAACTACAAGGATCAGTTTGGCGTGGCCGGAAGGAAGGTGCTGCTCACCTTCGGGCTGCTGTCGCCGAACAAGGGGATTGAGCACGTGCTCAACGCCCTCCCGGACGTGGTGGCCGAGTTTCCCGATCTGGTCTATATCCTGCTGGGCGCCACGCACCCCCACGAGTTCCGCACGCGAGGCGAATCCTATCGCCTGAGCCTCGAGGCCATTGTCCGGCGGAATAAACTCGAGAGCCACGTCATCTTCCACAACCGCTTCGTAGAGCTTAAAGAACTGATGGAGTTTATCGGGGCGGCGGATCTTTATGTTACTCCGTATCTGGACGAAGCGCAGATCACGTCGGGAACGCTGGCCTATGCGTTCGGCGCGGGCAAACCGGTGATCTCGACGCCCTATTGGCACGCGGCCGAGTTATTGAGGGACGATCGCGGCGTGCTGGTGCCCTTCGCGGATCCGCAGGCGATCGCGCAGGCGGTGGGGGGACTGCTGCGCGATGAAACGCGCAGGAACGCCATGAGCGACAACGCCTACAAGCTGGGCCGCGCGATGGTGTGGACCAACACGGCCGGGCTGTATATCCGCTCCTTTGAGCTGGCGCGCCGGGATGCGGCGGCGGTGCCCCGCAAGTCTGTCGCGGCGGGGGCCTTCGGCACTCGGCCGCACGCGTCGCCGGAACTGAATCTGGAGCATCTTTACCAGATGACCGATTCGACGGGCATCTTCCAGCACGCCAGTTACACCGCCCCTAACATTTCGGAAGGTTACTGCACCGACGATAATGCCCGTGCGCTCATTCTGGCGGTGTTGCTGGGCCAGTTGGACGATACCCCGAAGCGCATCCGGGCCCTGGCCACCACCTACGCCGCGTTCCTGGAGCACGCCTTCGATCCACAGGTGGCGCGCTTCCACAATTTCCTCAGCGCCGACCACCGCTGGCTCGACGAGCGGGGATCTGAAGACTCTCACGGCCGGGCGATCTGGGCGTTGGGCACCGCGCTCGGGCGCTCGCCGCATTGGAGCGCGCAAAGCATGGCGGAACGATTGTTCGGGCAGGCGCTTCCGGCGATGACGAACTTCACCTCGCCGCGGGCCTGGGCATTCAGCCTGGTCGGTATCCACGAGTGTCTGCACCGGTTGAACGATCACCGCGTGGCCAAAGATGTCCGACGAGACCTGACGACGCGCCTGGTGGCGCTCTTCGACAGAGTCGCCCAGCCCGGCTGGAGCTGGTTTGAAGAGGGTTTGACCTACGACAGCGCCAAACTCGCCCATGCCCTGATTGTCAGCGGACGCGCTACCGGGCAAACCGGCGTGTACGAACGAGGCATGAAGGCGTTGCGCTGGCTGGTGGACGTACAGACCTCGCCTCATGGCGAACCGCGGCTCATCGGGGGCAACGGATTCTACACACGCGACGGTGCTCGCGCAGCCTTTGCCCAGCAGCCGATCGAGGCGCAGACCACGGTTTCGGCTTGCCTGGCCGCGTATCGCGCCACCGCCGACCCATGGTGGCATCAGCAGGCGCAACGGGCCTTCGACTGGTTCCTCGGCAGGAACGATCTCGGCATCGAGCACCCGGAACGGGGCAACGAAAACCAGGGCGCCGAATCGACGCTGGCCTTTCTCCTCTCGCTCGCGGAGATGCGCCTGACGCGGAACAGCGCGGCTAGCGCTCAACGCGCCGGCGTAGTAGCCCGCATGGCCCTATGAAGCCCATCGACGTCAAACGTAGCACCGCTACTTTGGATCCGGACCGCACCGCGCCTGGCGACTGGTGTGTTCGCATCATTCGCGTTTGGACCGACACCTGCTTACTTGGGTAGAGAACGAGTGTTGAACTCGAAGGCGGCCCCGGCAATGTTAGAACTCCTCGAAGAGAACTCCACCACGTGGCACAAGTTGAGGGAAGCGGCCCTCGACAAGAGAACACTCTGCTTTGAGCTCCTCTCGAACCGGACCACCACTACGTCCACAAGCTTTACCATCTACAGGGCCAGAATCCTCGGCGGGTGGCTCGTCACCGTGCGCCCCCATGACAGCGTCGCGTTCGTGCCGGACCCGCGGCACGAGTGGGACGGCGGCTCCGCCGACTAATAAGGGACGCAACCGTGAGCCAGGTCGGTAGCGGTCAGGCGGAAAGCCCCAGCGGGCCGCGGTCAGTAGGCCTGAGAGGCTCTCGCGCTGCCTGCCGGCACGCATCGGGTCTTCGAGCGACACCACTCCTGAGCTCTCAGACGCGGGCGGCCGAGAGGGTTCTGCCTCCGCCACAAGCTGAAGCCGGCTTTCCTAGAGAGGCTGACCCTGAGCTTTCGCCACGCCAAAACACCCAGCAGCAATCCGAAACTTACCAGCCCTGAGGATCCCGGCTCGGGGATGTTGTTGGTGCTGGCGGTGCCGCTGCAGCCGTTTACGTCCGTGGTGCCGGACAAGGTGTTCGCGTCCTCCGCGAACACACAGCCGTCGATCGTGCCTGCAAGCACCCCGCTTCCCCCCGCTGCGGCGGACATGTTGAAGGCCTGTCCCGCCAGAATGCTTCCGTCAAAAATGATAGGTCCGGAGCCTCCGACGCTGATCGTGGCGTTGGTTCCAATAATCCAGAAGATGTGATTCGCCTGCGCTTGATTCTCCAGCGTAAATGTTAAAGCACCGTTTGCGGTGAAGGCCCCCTGAGTTCTAATCACGAATACCTCATTGGGATTATTCTGGGCATCGAATGTCAAATCGATGCCAGAGACCGTCGAGATGTCCGTCACCGTCGAGTCGTACACATTGTTTCCCACGAAGGTAGTGCTCGTCGACAAATCGCCAAACGTTGCCGTGGATGACAGAAGCTTGGCCGCGTCGAGCGCGTTCACGAAGTCGGTATACGCGTTGTTCGAGCCCAGGCTGCCCGGCGCAATCACGCTACCGCTGACTACGGTTCCCGTCGGGTAGAAGCCTGAAATCGTACCCGATGCACTCCCCACCCCAACATTGCCGGTAACCACGGAGGTCCCGGTATTTGAAATCGTGCCGCCGAGGAGCCCGTAAGAGCTGGCAGTGTTCAGATTTACGACTGGATCTCCAAAGGCAGGCGCAACAGCCACTGCAACCATCACCGACCAAATCACTCTACTTCGCATTTTTTCCCCCTCACCCTCGGGGCTTGCGGCGCGAAAAACCACAAGGATTTCACCCGGGGGGTTCCATATTCGCCTCCCCCCTCCGGGGTCAGTATACACCCGACCGCCATCGTTGGAGCCGCAATCTTCATCCCGAGCGACTCCGCCCGGGATCGGGTGCTGTACCAGTGGTACTATCCTTAGCTCGCCTTCTGCGCCGCTGATACCCGTCTCTTTTCTGTCCCGAGCGGCCGCGGTGGCCCAAAAAAAGCCGGTTTCGGCTCGTACGAGCCTTAAATCGCCTCGTGTTGCAAGTGATTCCCTCTGTATTTTCCGGTCCCTTCTTGCCCGCCCCGCCGCCCTCTTCCCACCGGCAGAGCCAGTGCGGCGATCTGCCGGCGGTATATCCGACTGCGCGCCTTCGCGCCGCGGAAGGCGTTCCAGCGCACAGCACAACCTGCACCTCCGAAGCAGAACCTGCATTCACGCCTGCCGGCGAC